>JAEXFF010000102.1 GCA_023400335.1 Bacteroidota bacterium | reverse complement strand
CTGCAGGACAGATCCGGATTCCTTTTCAGCTTTTCAACAATACAGGGATTAAAATAATTAGCAATGGATAAAAGGTACTTCTTCCGAAAGTCCGAAAATTTAAAAAAATACAATAGGCGAAATCTTCCGGCGGTTTGCCCGTATCGGGACAAAAGGAAAATAGTATATAAGGCCAGTAAAAGTACAAGGCTCGATGTCCTCCATATTTTTAATTGTCAGGAAACGTGGTCAATTGGAGTTTGGACCGTTTGATAACGGTATTTCCATTGCAAGTCTTCTATTTCTTGTTTACGGGTTTGGTCCGGAGCGTTTGCAGACGCTTGTTTAAATCTTTTTTGAAAAACGTTTCTTAAGGTATTCTCTGCCTGAACGTAGGCTTTCAGGGCTTCTCTTTCTCTGTTTCCTGCCTCGTAGTGAAGCTCTGGATAAAATAAACAGGGTAATTCGGAAGAACCTCCTTTCGTTCTGTACTATTTAACCGCAATAAGAAGAAAGGAGTCCGGAAAAGTAGAAATGTTTTCCGGATATTGGCTGTCAGCTTTCCGGAGAATTCTGCGGGTAATTGTTTTCCGGTTGAAACGATCAGTCATATTCTGTAGTGTGAAAATAGAGGATTCTTTTCTCTGAGGGATATACTGAACGCCAGAGGATGGGGCACAACAGAGAAAAAGTACCGTAAATAATAGCTTTATATGGAAAATTTCTTCCCGGCAAAAATGATACAATGGATTTTGAAATATTCCGTCAGCTATATTCTCTTTTTAGAAAAGATCGAAAATAAAGTGCTTTTTCTTGTTAATTTTTTGGACAGGAAATGTCTATTTATTGGACATTATTATAAAATAATATATGTTTATTGTATTGATATTCAGGTTGTTAATTTTTTGGTATGTTTCTTGTATATTCTGTTATAATTTAAAAATTATAAATGACAATACAATGAAATTAATTCAATTTAAAATGATTTTCCGTGGTTGGACACGTAATAAGGTATATACTGTCATTTCTATATTTAGTTTAATTGTGGGGTTGACATGCAGCATTTTAATGTCGGGTTTTGTCGTAAATGAATACCGGATAGCCCATGCTTTACCCAATAGTGATCGCTGGTACGCTCTAAGGGAAAGCAGTGTTTTTTACGGGAGTACAGAATTGGAAGTATTTGGAGGAGGACAAGGAAGTTTGGCTTTACAATTGAAAGAGCGGTATCCGGAAGTGGGGGATTATTGTGTGTTTCATTATTGTTATACTCAGTTGATTGATAAAGGTAAACCTGAGGAACTGAACGGTTATTATGAAGTTCAGCCTGATTTTGCCCGTATTTTTCAACCGAGAGTTATCGAAGGGGATTTGGAACAGACGCTTAGTCGTCCGGGAGAAATTGCTGTTACCCGTTCTTTTGCTTTGAAACGGTTTGGAAAAGAGAATGTGGTAGGGGAATCCCTGACCTTGAATGTAAATCAGACGGTCCGGCTGACAAATGGAATGGTTTATAATAAAATGGGAGAAAAGATATATGTTATAACCGCAGTATTGGATGATTCCCGTAGAAGTTTTTTCAATTATAGTTTATTGGCCGGTCTGCCGGAGGCAGAGATTGCTACCAATTTAAAAGGATGGATTGGGGCATACTATACTTTTGTCGGCTTAAATGAAGGAGTAGAAGCTAAGAGTATCGAGGAGAAGATTGAGGCAGACACTACTTTTCTGGCAAATAGTAAACTAAAGTTCATCCCGATGGATCAGGTTTATTTTTCCTCGGATGCGGATCCGGAAGGATTGATTTTAAGCAGAGACCCCTCTTTTTTGTACATTGGAATCAGTATTGCTTTGGCTGTTTTATTGATAGCTTGTTTTAATTACGTCAATATCAGTATGACCCGGACTTTACAGCGTTTGAGAAATACCGGACAGCAAATGGCATTCGGGGCTTCTAAGCAGCAAATGCGTACACAATTGATGGTAGAAACAGCATTACAGGTGTTTTTTTCAGTAGGTATTGCGTTTATATTGATTTATCAACTTTTGCCTCAATTCAATGGACTATTCGGAGCCCGCTTATTTTTCTCTGATTTTTTTACTGGAGCGACACCCTGGATTTTGGTGGGATTATTGGGGTTAGTGATTATAATTCCGACCCTTTATATTTTTTCCCGTTTAGGTGAATCGCAATTGAGTCGTATTTTAAAACAAGAATACGGAAAGCGTTCCCGTTTAATAACGGGAATGGTCGTGGCTCAATTTGCTATTTCTATTGTGTTATTGATTTTTGTGGTGAATGTGCAACGTCAGATGAATTTTGTTGCCCATAATCGTCCGGGAGCTGAAAGGATTATTACCATTGATGCAGATGGAATGATGGATGAAAATTTAGGAGCTGTTTTCCATGAACGGCTTTTCTCTATTCCTGAAATTGAAGATGTAGCTTGGGGGTCCGCTTTTGTAGACGCAATGATATCGGTCAATGGGAAAAATATGAATATAGTGAATGCGGATGAGAATTATTTCCGTTTATTTAATTTACAGTTTTTGGAAGGCGGTCCTTTTACTGCTACTTCTCCTGGTAATTACGTTGTCGTAAATGAAGCTATGGTAGAAAAATGGGATATAAGGAGTCCCGTAGGGAACAGTTTTCAATTCAATGGACAAGAATATGTCATTTGCGGAGTGGTTCATAATTACATTATTGACGATTTGACGCGGGCAATTGAGCCTTTGATGATTACCTCGGAAGAACCGTATACTACTGTGGTGAAAATATCAGCCGAAAACCGTTCGGCGGCTGTTGCCAAGATGATGGCTTTGTGGAAAGAAATCGCTCCCGATGAACAGCCGTTTGAATGGGAAACTTTAGCTGATTCTTTCCGGAATTTGCATCAGGAGCAACAAAAGACATTTAATTTAGTATTCGTGTTTTCCTGGATCAGTTTGATTTTAACTTGTCTGGGTTTATTCGGTCTGGCCTGGTATTCTGTGGAAAATAGAATGAAAGAAATTGCCTTGCGGAAAGTGAGCGGAGCGACAGAAATACAAGTGATGGAAGTGCTTTGCAGCCGTTTTATGAAATGGATTTTAATAGCTTTTTTGATGGCTTTGCCCGTAGCAATTTATTTTACGTTCCAATGGATAAAACAGTTTGTTTATCAACAACAAATGACGATGTGGACGTATGTCGGGGTTGGGGTATTTGTTTTTATGCTGGGAGTACTGACCGTTGTTTGGCAATCCTGGCGGGCAGCTGTACGTAATCCGGTAGAAACACTTAAAAGCGAGTAGAAAAAACTTTATTAAAGGTTCAATGAATATTTTTCCCCGGTTATAAATTTTGTTGTACGCATTTAGAATTTATGCTTTATGATACAAATTTTTCGTAATTTTTTTCATGTTCTGAAACGTTCTTTTGGAGCTAGTATTTTAAATATTGCAGGTTTGTCGGTGGCTTTTGCTGTATTTACTGCGATTTTGATTCAGGTAGACTATGAATATAGCTATAACGATTCGTTTCCAAAAGCTGATCAGATTTACCGGCTGGAGATAAAAAAGAATTCCGGAAATCAGTATTCTTCTTTGGTACCTATGCCTTATTACAGGCTGATAAAATCCGAAATACCTGAATTAACATTTTCCTGTATTATTGGCCAATCGTTTGGTTCAATGAGTTTTTCCGTTGTTAAGCCAGATGGAGAGGTGGATTTTTTTGAAGATAGTTACGGATATGCAGATACTTGTATTGTCGATGTTTTTGATCTGGATGTGGTAGCGGGAGATTATCGGCAAGCGTTGACGGTTAAGAATAATGTATTTTTACCTTTGAGTTTAGCACAAAAATATTTCGGAGGTACCGATGCTGTCGGAAAAACGGTATTATTCGGTGGGAAACAGGAACTGACAATTGCTGCTGTTTACCGGGATGTACCTTCTAATTCTTTTTTTCAGAACATGCCTTATTCAGGGAGTTTTAATCGTTGGGAAAACTGGAATCAATGGAATTATCAAACCTATTATGTCATTCGGGAAGGGACAGATTTTCAGGCATTAGAACATAAATTACGGAGTTTGGATAGCTTGGTCTCAAATAAATTTATAGATAATTATCAACTGAAATTCTATCCGCTGAAAGATCTTTATTTTGCCGATGTGCGGCATAGTCAGGAAGCTTGCGGAAATAAAGCGATGACAAATATCTTATTACTGATAGGGGGGCTGATTCTGGCGGTGGCTGTCGTAAATTTTGTGAACTTTTCAACAGCATTGGCTCCTTCGCGGATTAAAAGTTTAAATACCCAGAAAACTTTTGGGGCAACCGACCGTTTTTTGCGTTTTTGCATTGTCTCAGAAGCTGTACTTTTTGCTTTTGTTTCTTGTCTGCTGGGATTCTTCTGGTGTTATTTATTAGGGACGACTTCTTTACAGGAAGTGCTGTACGCTCCCTTGAACCCTTTTCATGACATGGGCTTGTTATTATTTGTAACCGGGATAAGTTTTACCGTCGGAATGGTGGCAGGATGTTATCCGGCTTTTTATATGACATCTTTTTCACCTGCTTTGGTACTGAAAGGTTCCCAGGCTTTGTCTCCACGCGGAGTATACCTGCGCAATACCCTGGTCGTTTTTCAGTATGTTGTCTCTGTTGTGTTAATCATAGGCACAATATTTATCAGCCGCCAACTGGAATGGATGAAAAATCAGCCTTGGGGGATCGAGAAAGAACATGTCGTTTTCCTGAAAGGAAACAGCGATATTAGAAATCAACGGAATGCTTTTGCGAATGAATTACGGCAGAATGCTGCTGTTGTAGATGTTACCTTTGGTTCTGAATTAATAGGGGATACGGATATGCAACATTGGTTTTTCGGGGCTTCTATCGACGGTGAAGACCAGATGATCGAATGTGATGTTTGCATGGTCGCTCCTAATTATCTGAATTTTTTTGGACTAAAAGTTTTAGTGGGTGATTCTTGCGTGACACCCCTGGACAGTACCGTAATGGTGAATGAGACCTTTCAGAAGAAATATGGTTTTGATCCTATAGGAAAAGAGCTGGCAGGAATGAAAGTGACACGGATATTGAAAGATTTTAATCTGTTACCACTCCAGGAGGATATCCGTCCTTTATTATTAGGTATAAATGAAGAATGGGCTCATTATTTTTACATAAAAATCAATGCTGCAAGCCGGAATGAAGCTTTGGCCCATATCCGGAAAACCGTTCGTAATATCTCTCCCGCCTATGGATATGAGGTGAAATTTTTGGACGATCATCTCAACAGCTTTTACCAAAATGAAGAACGCTTGGGAAAATTAGTGAATATCTTTGGTTTAGCGACCATTTTGATCGCTTTAATGGGAGTATACGGACTGGTATTATTCAATGCTAAGTTTAAAGCCAAAGAAATTGGAGTCAGAAAAGTGAACGGGGCTACAAATTGGCAAATGGTGATTCTGATTAATGGAACCTTTTTGCGTCTCGTTATCCTTGCCTGTGTGATTGCCTGTCCATTAGCCGGATATGCCGTTTTATCCTGGTTGGATGGTTTCGCGTATAGGACAACTCTTTCCGGCTGGGTATTTCTTTGGGCCGGTTTGGTAATCTTATTAATCACTTTGTTAACTATCAGTTGGCAAAGCTGGAAAGCTGCCAATGCAAATCCGGTGGAAGTGTTGAAAAACGAATGAGCAGCATAACCGAAAGAGAAGTGAAGAGCGTTTCTGTCAGGGGCAATATTGTCCCTTCAGAGAGAAATTTCCGGGCCTATTCTTTTTGTCTGTTATTTCGGTAATCGGGCAATATCCTTAAATTTGTAAATCAAAAATTCAGTTGGGTTCTGTTTCCCGGATTTTGGAGATGTTCAAATGATCTAAAGGTGTTCGTTATGAAGAAGATGTATTTGTGGTGGGCGATTTGCAGTCTGTTTTTTATGGGAGGATGTGCACAAAAACAGGTGGATTGGCTTGTTCCTGGGGTAAGTAAAGAATTAGCTGCCTATCGGAAAGCTTCAATTTCCGATTTGAAGTATAAATTAGAATTTCAACTTCCGGAACAGAAATGTGAAGTGATAGAAGGACAGGAAGAAATCACTTTTAATTTATCTGAACCGACTGTGATTGTATTGGATTTCCGGGAAGAGCAGCAGAAATTAAAACAGGTAAGCGTTAACGGGCAACTTGCTGAATATCGGTTTGAAAATGAACATATCGTTATTCCGGCTGCGGAAACAGTTACAGGTTTAAATCGGGTGGAAATCTTATTTACTGCAGGTAATCAGTCATTAAACCGGAATGAAGATTATTTATATACTTTATTGGTACCGGATCGGGCCCGTACCTTATTTCCTTGTTTTGACCAGCCGGATCTGAAAGCCCGTTTCATTTTGAAATTGCGGATACCGGAAGGATGGCAGGCTGTTGCTAATTCTCCGGTAGAAAAATCTTATACGGATGAGGATGG
>JAEXFF010000088.1 GCA_023400335.1 Bacteroidota bacterium | reverse complement strand
TACGTAAAGTTTCCGCATGCTTTTCCGGATATTTTCCCAAATAACCGAAAATAGTATATTTAAATTTTTCTTTTACTAATCCGGTAAAAAAAGAATCCAGATGCAAAGAATCGATTTTGCGGTCGTATTGCTGTTTTACAGCTTCCAGAGAACGCATAAAAGTATCTTCGTCTAAAGTATAATCCGGTACAAAATCCGTTTCCCCATATTTACCGTTTAAAATCTCATTTTTTAAAGCCCCTGCTCCCCGAAATTCTGCGCCCAGTGAATGCGGAAAAAGATTAAGATAAATATCCAGGTTTTTTTCTGGTTCCAGGTATAAAAACAACCGGTATCTTCCATATTGTAATAATCCTTGCGTAGGGATAGAAAGCGGCAGGTCATTTATTTCCGCAAAACCTGCAGAATCTATAACAAAAGGATAAGTATTCTCCCCTATCCTCAGGACCGGAATAATCCCCGCTTCTTTCCCGTCCACTTTCATCCGGATGAAAGAAGAATCGGAAGATTGACAAGTCCAGAAAAAGGAAATAATAAAAATACAAATCCACAATTTGAACATACCTGCTTTTTTACAAGAACAAAACTATTATATTTCTCTTTCAAAACCATAAGGTTACTATTAATTTTATGGAGAAAATAAAACTATTTCAATCAAATAAAACAAATCTCCGTAAACATTTATAAACTTGTAAAATTATTCAGAGTAAAAATGGACAAAAATGAAGCACTCCGGTATCACGCAGAAGGGCGCCCCGGAAAAATAGAAGTTATTCCGACAAAACCCCATAGTACCCAACACGATCTTTCCCTGGCCTATTCCCCGGGGGTAGCAGTCCCTTGCCTGGAAATTCAAAAAAACGCTGCAGATGCTTATCGTTATACGGCTAAAAGCAATCTGGTGGCAGTTATCTCGAATGGAACTGCCGTATTAGGACTAGGGAATATCGGAGCAATCTCCGGAAAACCTGTCATGGAAGGGAAAGGATTACTTTTTAAAATATTTGCCGATATTGATGTATTCGATATTGAACTGGATACAGAAGATGTAGATAAATTCATCGAAACAGTAAAACTCATTTCCCCTACATTCGGGGGAATTAATCTGGAAGATATCAAAGCCCCGGAATGTTTTGAAATCGAACGACGGTTAAAAGAAGAATTAAAAATTCCTGTCATGCATGCCGATCAGCATGGAACAGCTATTATTTCCGGAGCCGGTTTATTAAATGCCCTGGAACTGAACGGAAAAAAAATCCATGACATAAAGGTAGTGGTGAACGGAGCCGGAGCTGCTGCCATTTCCTGTGCCCGTTTTTACCGAGCACTGGGCGTAAAAAAAGAACATATTCTCATGTGTGACAGCAAGGGGGTAATCAATACCCGCCGAACCCAACTGAACAAAGAGAAACAGGATTTTATCGTAGATACACCTTTTAATACATTAACAGAAGCTTTGGTAAATGCCGATGTTTTCTTAGGACTTTCTGTCGCCGATATATTAACCGAAGAGATGATCCGCAGTATGGCACCGGATCCGATTGTCTTTGCTCTTGCCAATCCCGATCCGGAAATTACTTATGAGAAAGCGATGCATTCCCGGAAAGATATCATTTTTGCTACCGGTCGTTCCGATTATCCCAATCAAATCAATAATGTACTGGGATTTCCCTATATTTTCAGAGGAGCTTTAGACGTACAGGCCAGTGGAATCAACGAGGAAATGAAATTAGCTGCAGCCTATGCCATAGCAAATTTAACCAAAGAAGCAGTACCCGAAAGCGTGAAAATGGCTTACAATGAACCAACCTTATCTTTTGGTAAGGATTATATTATTCCCAAAGCCTTGGATAACCGGTTGATCAGCCGCGTAGCCCCGGCTGTAGCCAAAGCAGCCATTCAATCGGGAATTGCCCGGAAAATTATCCACGACTGGGAAGCATACGGCAACGAACTGGAAAAGCGCATGGGACACGACAACCGGCTGATGCGAATGATGATCAGTAAAGCCCGTTCTAACCCCAAACGCATTGTATTCGCCGAAGGAGAGAATTTGAAAATTCTTTCAGCTGTGGAAGAAATCATCAGTGAAGGGATCGCTCACCCGGTTCTCATCGGCAAGCAGGAGGTTATCCTCCGGAAGATCAAAGAAAGCAAACTGAATATTCCGGCTCCGGATATTTTTGATCCCCAAGAGGAAACAGATGCATTGGAAAAATATACGGAACTCTATTATGTCCGCAGGCAAAGAGCCGGGATACTCCCGGAAATAGCCCGGAAACACATGCAGGACCCGAATTACATCGGACTTACAATGGTAGAAAACGGGGATGCCGACGGTTTTATCGGCGGTATACAAACCCCCTATAGATCTTTGTTGAAAATTGCAAAAGAAGTGATCGGACTTCGGGAATGTTGTCCCTATGCAGCTGGCATGCATATTGCTGTAACCCACAAAGGGACTTTCTTTCTGGCCGACACAACTGTAAACAGCCACCCCTCAGCAGAAACATTAGAATGCGTCACCGTTCTGACTTACGAATCCGTAAAGCAATTTGATACAGAACCTGTCATCGCACTAACCTCCTATTCCGATTTTGGGGAATACAAACTGGGAAGTCCGGCTCAGATACAAGCAGCAATAGAACAAATTCACCGGAAATATCCGGAAATCCTCGTAGATGGAGAGATGCATGCTTCAGTAGCTTTTAATAAAGAATTAAGGCAAACTACTTTTCCTTTTTCAGCATTAGGCGACAAAACAGTCAATACAATCATTTTTCCTAACCTGAGTTCCGGAAGTATCGGACTTGGTATCCTGAAAGAATTGGGAAATCATGACATAATTGGTCCCATACTTTTAGGAATGAAAAAACCGGTTCATATCCTTCCTATGGACTGTCGTATACGAGATATTGTATATCTTACAGTCCTGGCAGTATGCGACGCTCAAAAAAAGCAAGCCGTTAATTTCTGCCGTATGGAAAACCGGGGATAAAAGAAAGAACCCGGTATAGTACCGGGCTCTTAGGCAAACGCCATACTTATTAATTTATCTTATTTTGGAGACGCTACCAGTAGGCCCCCTTTTTTCCTTTATTCAGAGAAATCTTCCGGTACTGAATTCTTTCTATTCGCAGCAAGCTTATTGTATAGGTATTTTCTCTATTCTCCGCTGATGCCGTCCTCCTTCAAATTCAGTAGCCAAAAAACGATCTACTATTTCCTGAGCCTCCTCGTAAGGAATAAAACGGGCCGGCAATCCGCATACATTAGCATTATTATGCAAACGGGCCAACCAGGCAATTTCTACATTCCAGCACAAAGCACACCGAATTTCCGGATGTTTATTAGCCGTCATAGAAGCTCCGTTTCCACTTCCGCAAAGTACAATTCCTTTTTCAAACTCTCCAGCCCCTACTGCCACAGCCAAAGGATGAATCGTATCGGGATAATCCATGCTTTCCGGAGAATGGGTTCCGAAATCTTTAACTTCATGTCCGTTTTTCCGAAGATAGTCTACCAGTTTCTCTTTGTATTCAAAACCGGCATGATCACAAGCTATTGCAATTTTCATAATTTAAAACATATTTATGTCCGGCCATACCGTAACGACAGGAAGTAATGCACCTGACGCATGCGAAACTGCCGGAACAGTCTTTATTATACTTCAGTGATACAAAGTTAAAGGATTATCTTTCACATAAGCAAAAAAAATAGGTATTCTTGCGAATACCTATCAAAATATTTATCCCGGCAATATCAAAGAATCAGTTTATATCCTTTTCCATGTACATTGATGATTTCCACGGAAGGATCTTTTTTCAAATGTTTCCGCAATTTCGTGATATACACGTCCATACTGCGGGCATTGAAGTAGTTATCATCTGCCCAAATATTCTTTAAAGCATAATTTCTTTCCAACACTTTATTTACATTCAGGCATAATAATTTCAATAATTCCGACTCTTTTGTAGTCAATTTTTGTTCTTCTTCCCCGTCGAACAATGTTTGCTTTTTAGAATTAAATGTCAGTTTTCCAATTTTGAAAACTTCCTGTTCATCTTCCGGTTTCAAGCCTGTAGAACGGCGTAAAACAGCCTCTATTCTCAGTAACAATTCTTCCATACTGAAAGGCTTGCTCATATAATCATCCGCACCAATTTTAAAGCCTTCCAATACATCTTCCTTCATATTTTTTGCAGTAAGGAAAATAATCGGAATTTCGCTATTTATCTGACGCACGTCCTTCGCTAAAGTAAAGCCGTCTCTTTTTGGCATCATCACATCGAATATGCATAAATCAAAAGGCTGATTCAAAAAAGCCTCGTATGCAGCATCCCCATCTTCGCATAAAATTGTATCGAATCCTTTTGCTCTCAAATATTCTTTTAACAGCATTCCCAGATTCGTATCGTCTTCTGCCAATAAAATTTTAATTTTCTCATCCATAACTATATAGTTTTAAATAATTTCTCTGAAAAATATACGTTTTTAAAAAAATAAAGTTCTCTTTACTTTTTGTTTTTTAGAGGTCAGCGGTAAAATAATATCAAAACGACTTCCCTTGTCCAAAGCACTTTCTACTTCTATTCTTCCTCCATGTGCTTCAACAATCTTTTTGACATAAGAAAGTCCTAATCCAAATCCTTTTACATTATGCAAATTACCTGTAGATACCCTGTAAAATCTTTCAAAGATTAACTTTTGTTCTTTCGTAGCAATTCCTATGCCATTGTCTATCACGCTGATAATTATTTCATCTCCCTTGTTACGGGTATATACACTGATTTCCGGAGCTTTTACACAATATTTTATTGCATTATCCAGCAAGTTGGAAACCACATTGGTAATATGCACCTCATCTGCCAGCACTTCATCCCGCTCTGCATCCAAATGGCCGAATAATTGTCCGCCTTTATCTTCCACCCTCAGGCTAAATTTTGTCAGCAAGCCTTCCACAACTTCATTCAAATTCACATTTTTCAACTTCAATTTCATCCGGGTCTCGGTAAATAAAGCCGTCTGCAATACCTTTTCAACCTGATAGGTCAGTCGTTTGCTTTCATCCCGGATAATACCTGCAATATGATCGATAGATTCAGGCGTCTGTTGCACAGCTCCGTCTTTCATCATCTGGGCCGCCAAAGAAATCGTTGCAATCGGAGTTTTAAACTCATGAGTCATATTGTTGATAAAATCATTCTTAATCGCTGACAATTTCTTCTGCCTGAGAATCACATAAATACAAAACCCGAAACAAAGTACTAACAGTAATGTAATAATTAAACTAGGCAACAGCAAAAATACAGAAGATAACCGGTCGTGTACCTGATCGGGAAATATAAGGTAAAGACTGGCCAGACTTTTATTCCCTCCCAAAAATATCTGTTTACTGTACGTATAATCGGAATAGCGGTTAAAAAAATGTTGTGACATCACAATAAACCGGTCTTTTTCTTTTACGGCAAATTCAAAATCCGACTTCACTCCGTTATTCCGCAATCTTTCCCCCAGCACTGTCCGCAAATTTATATCTTTAATACGGTCTTCAACAGAACGTTCCGGTTCGCTGAACCTTTTCTTTAAAACCAATTCATAATCTGTTCCTAAACGATCTTTTACGGCCTGTCTGTATTTTTGAAGGGAAGACAATAAACCCGTGTTCTTTTGTCCTAAAAAATCATTTACATTTTGAGTTTCATCATCACCATCGATCAGATTCAAAGGCTGTCCCAACCCCATCTCATTTTTTAAAGAAACATTATCGTGTCCTGTTCTATACCGATCTTCAGGCTCCTGCAATTTTTCAGTTCCTTTTTTTATCTCATTCAGTTTATCCCTTTCCTCTACATAAGCAATTGCTTCATCCAGAGAACGGTTGACCGCATAATCAAACTGAGCTTTTTTCAACTTAAAAGCCGTCTGAAAATACTTTGCCTGCATATAGATTAACCCTAACAGCGAGCAACCCAGCACCACACTCAAAACAATAATTTGTTTCTTTCTCATACACGCATATTTATCAATTCAAAACCACATCCCCCTCACTTCCGCCCCCATTTACCCTCCCTTAAAACAAAGTAGGTTGTTCATTTATCCGTCTGTCATTTTTCCCCAGATGTTTAAAAGCCAGTTCCGTCACTTCCCTCCCCCGGGGAGTCCGTTTTAAAAACCCTTCCTTGATCAGAAAAGGTTCATATACCTCTTCCAGCGTACCTGCATCTTCTCCCACAGCTGTGGCAATAGTAGTCAACCCTACCGGCCCTCCTTTGAATTTCTCTATTATCGTCAACAATATCTTATTGTCCATTTCATCCAACCCATACTTATCGATATTCAACGCTTCCAACGCATAACGGGTAATATCCCAGTCAATCTCTCCTGTTCCTTTCACCATTGCAAAATCCCTTACTCTTCTCAATAAAGCGTTAGCAATACGGGGTGTTCCACGGCTCCGGGAAGCAATCTCCAAGGCAGCCTGACTGGTAATTTTCACTTTCAAAATAGAAGCCGATCTCCACACAATAGCTGACAATACATCCGTATCGTAATACTCCAGATGAAAATTAATTCCGAAACGAGCCCGTAAAGGGGCTGTCAACAATCCGCTCCGAGTAGTTGCCCCCACTAAAGTAAAAGGATTGAGCTGAATCTGTACGGAACGGGCGGCCGGTCCTTTATCAATCATAATATCAATCCGGTAATCTTCCATTGCGGAATACAAATACTCTTCTACAATGGGGCTTAAACGGTGGATCTCATCTATAAAAAGCACATCATTTTCTTCCAGATTTGTCAACAGACCCGCTAAATCTCCCGGTTTATCCAATACCGGTCCGGAAGTAATCTTTATCCCCACACCCAATTTATTGGCAATAATGGAAGCAAGTGTGGTTTTTCCCAGACCCGGAGGACCGTGCAAAATAACATGATCCAACGATTCCCCCCGCATCTTCGCTGCACTGACAAATATCTTCAGATTTTCGACAATCTTTTTCTGTCCCTGAAAATCCTCAAAAGTCAAGGGGCGTAATGCCCGCTCAAACTCTTTCTCCGTCTCTTTTATCCTATTGTCTCTTATATCAAAATCACCCATTGCCGTATACATCTGACACCAAAAGTATAAAAACAATATATCAACTCAAAGTGTTAAAATGGAAAAGTGTTAATTCTGAGAAGAAATTAAAAGAAGATTAACATTTAAAATTAGTTTTTAATGATAAATACTTCCTGGACAACTCCCTAAACATTATTACCGGGACAAGGTAACCTTTTTTTCATTTCCTGACGGGGAAAAGGTACTTCAACATTTCCTAAAAGTTCATAAATATCTTTTTCCAATTTCTGAATAGCAGTATATGCCCCGTAATGAATATTCTGCCGGAGCTCCATATCTACATTATTGCGATCCCGGTATAAAGCAGCTATTGCGTCCCGGGTATGATGCCCGCGTCTTGCCTTTTTCAGCAGGATCTTACATACTTCCTTGCTAATACTGCTGATCATATCGTAAACATTGTGTCCGCGTATAAACAGGTAAGTTGTATCCGAAGTCAGGCCCAAAATTTCATATTTATTACGAATAAACGCTAAATCTGCCTGGGGATAAATCCGTTCAAAATAATCCGTCTTCTTTTTCACTTTATATCTCAGCTCCTCCAACGCTTTCCCGACATTATTCAGAATATCCGGAGCTTTATGCTTACCCAAATTGATAAACTGGTTAAATTCATACTTGGAAAACCGCGTCGGATCTGCTCCCAAAAAATAAAGATGCCAGATAAAAAGAGGATACACAATACGGGAATATTCTGCCAGAAATCTGCGGAAACTAAATATTTGGTTCGGAACATGAGTAACCCGGCTGCATACCTCATCCAATCCCTCTGCAAAGCAATGGTGATTTTCAAAGGAATACGTATACGTCTGCAAAACGTAATGCTTTACATCTATTCCCTTTTCATGTAAAAGATAGCGATAATCGCTATCAATACAGATAAAAAAATCAGTGCTAAGGTAATTAAGATACTTTAAACATTGGGTCACCCCGCTGGTTTCATGTCCAAATTCGTTCCGGGAACCTGCAATAAAATGGAAACGGTCGTCCGGACGAAAATGCTTTATCACAGTACTCCAAAAAATAATATCATCTTTATTTTCCACATGTATGGCAGCACGACAGCGAAACATCTTAGCATCCAAAGCAAAACGTCTTGCTGAATTTGCAAAAAACAGTTCTTTATTTTCTATACCCGCTCCCGTCCCAAACATACAAAAATTCAAATTAAAAAATATACACCCTTTACACACCTCTTTCCCTCCCTTCCCTTCGCTTACAACTGGAAAAGAAATTTATTCCCTAAAAACGTTCCGCCTTTTCCAACCCTTCTGCATTTCTAACCGATCACCTGCACCATATCTTCTATATAAAACAATTTATCCCCCCAACCGTCTCCGAAAAGACTGGGCGAATGAGTAGAAGTAATAATCTGGCAACTCGGATTCAAATTCCGGATTTCTTCAAACAGACGATATTGCCATTCTATATGGAGAGAGATTTCGGGTTCATCCATCAATAAAATATAAGGTTGCTCCTCCATCAGAAAAACCCTCAATAAAATAATCAACAACTGCTTTTCACCCGAAGACAGTTTATATAAGGGAATTATCTCTCCATGATCTATAAAAATCAAACGATTCGTATGGGGATCTATTTCGATTGTTTTTTCTGTTTTGGCAAAAAGACGATTTACAGTATCGTAAAACATTTGAATCCGTTCATTAATTCTGGCGGCCTGATCCGGAAAATTTGTTGCTTTTAAACGATAATCCGAAAAAGAAGGATGGTCTCCGCCAATATTGTAAACAATATCGTGCAATTCATTGTAAAGCTGGCTGTATTCTTTACCAACCTTGGGCTTATCCTTCATCGGGACATCAAATGTACTGATTTTCTGGTAACGAACGCCAGACAAGGCCTTTTTGAGTTCGCTAACCGGCATCTTCGGAGTATAGTCTACTGTAAAATCGTTTACTTCCACTGTAACGGATACCCCGTATAATTTCAAGCGTTTGACATCAGCCGAAAAAATAGAATCTAAAATATTAAAAAAGGTGGTTTTACCACTTCCGTTGATACCAATCAGAATATTGACATCCGGATTCAGATCTTTCCAAAGCAGATCGTATTTCTGCCATAAATTCCGGATCTCTATACGGTGTATAAGATTAGCTTTCATAACAAACTCTTTTTACAAAGATATAAAACTAAAAATGAAAAAGAGAAGGATAAAAAATATATTTTTGCAAGGTCTTACAGAACCAAAATGTTAAAGTGAAGATTTATTATTTTAAAAGTCTGCATTTCCCTTATTATTCTGGTTTTTGAGACATTTTTTATTTTAAAGTATATCACCTATCGGTCGGTCTGACTTTACGCATACTTTTTAAAGTATGCATTTCAACGGCCGGTCTGATTTTATGATTATTTTATTTTTTAAAATTATAACCTCTTGTTCAGGGGATTGACTAACATTTTTAATTTGGTATTATGCGCGGATTATCGACCATTGGCCTGCTTATTCTTTCTAATATATTTATGACATTTGCCTGGTATGGACATTTGAAACTTCAGGAAGCGAAACTTATTACTCATTGGCCTCTTATCGGCGTTATCTTACTTTCCTGGAGCATTGCCTTATTCGAATATTGCGCACAAGTACCGGCGAACCGTATCGGATTTGAAGGAAATGGAGGACCGTTTAGCCTGATGCAGTTGAAAATTATTCAGGAAGTCATTACACTTGTCGTCTTTATTATCTTCTCCCTTTTGTGCTTTAAAGGGGAAACTTTGCATTGGAATCATATCGCAGCCTGTGTCTGTTTAGTTATGGCCGTGTATTTCGTATTTATGAAGTAGTAAGTTCCGCCTCGAACTGATGATGTTCCAGGTTTAACTTAAAACCGAAAAGATTACCGTAAACCGATAATTTTGTCTTAATTTTGTGAGAAGACCGGCTTATCGGGAATTTTTTATATCTCTTTATCGGTTTAACAGATGACGCTCCCAACAGAACTGAAATATAAAATCCGGCAATACTACCATAACTTTCAGTCGCTTGTAAAAATATCGACCGATATTATTGCTTTTCTGACCTCTTTTCTGACACTTTGCCTGCTCATGTATGAAATCGGGTTTCACGAAGACGGGAAAGTCCATTTGCTCCTGTCAGAAATATACAAGATTATTCTCCGGATTTTTTTATATACCGGCCTGATAAGGGTTATTTTAAATCCCCAGGGGGTAAAAAAAGAAAAAGGATTCTGGTTTGAAGTTGTACTTCTGATTGCTTTGACATTTGTCATCATCCTAGAAGCCTGGCCGGCTACAAGCAATCCTTTGTTTTCAAAACACTTTACAGATGTATCGACCTATATTTTACTCACCACAATCAGCGTTATTGAATTTTCAAAACAAATTGTCACGACTCTTCAAAGGTATGTAAAACCGGAAATGATGTTTGTCTACAGTTTTCTTTTCATTATTCTGGTCGGCACCTTTCTGCTGTCGCTTCCCAATGCACACACCTATCCCCTGAGTCTCATAGATGCCTTGTTTACATCTGCCAGTGCTGTCTGTATAACCGGGCTTACTGTTGTAGACACATCTGCAACATTCACCTTTACAGGCTTGATTATTCTGGTTTCTCTCATTCAGATCGGAGGTATCGGAGTGATGACGTTTACCAGTTTTTTTGCCATGTCTTTTTTCAGTCAGGTTTCCTTCCGCGACCAACTCAGTTTAAAAAATATTCTCAATGAAAATTCTTTAAATAACATTTTCCGTACCCTTTTTTATATCCTTCTCACTACCTTTCTTATTGAAGGCTTTGGAGCCTATGTCATTTACAATCAAATCAAGGATATTCCGGAACAAATTCTCCCGGACAAATTGTTTTTTTCTATTTTTCATGCCGTCTCATCGTTTTGTAATGCCGGCTTTTCTACCCTTCCCGGAAATTTATATGACCCCATTGTCCGGAATCTTTATGGACTTCAGAGCTGGATGGCTTGTCTGGTCATATTAGGAGGGATCGGATTCCCGATTTTGTTTAATTTCGGAAAATTATTCGTACACTATTTCCGGAATGCACTTTCCAGACTGAAAGGGAATCCTGTTCCGCATTACGGACAATTCCACATCATCAGTCTGACGACCCGGATTGTATTACCGATAACTTTAATTCTCATTGCAGGAGGAACGCTGGCTTTCTTATTTCTGGAGGATCATAATACTCTGCAAGACCTCCCCCCTTCCGGGAAAATAGCGCTGGCTTTCATGAACGCTGTTACACCCCGTACAGCGGGATTTAATAATGTAGAAATGACTTCGCTCCTTCCTTCCTCCATCTTCCTCCTACTGATGCTAATGTGGATCGGGGCTTCCCCAATGTCTACCGGAGGAGGGATTAAAACGACAACTTTTGTTGTTGCCTTTAAAAACATAATAAGTATTATACGGGAAAAACAAACCGTCGAGATTGCCGGACGTACAATTTCTCCGGGCAATATCCGGCGGGCCAATGCGATTATTCTTTTATCGCTGCTCTGGATAGGAGGGGCTACTCTCTTCCTGTTGATCACCAATCCACAAGCTTCTTTTATTCAAGCCCTGTTTGAGGTTGTATCCGCCCTCAGTACCGTCGGCCTGAGCCTCGGCCTGACTCCAGAATTGAACATAAGCGGTAAAATTATTATCAGCATTACAATGTTTGCAGGAAGAGTGGGGTTGCTGACGCTTTTAATCGGAATTATCCGCCAACAACCGGTACAACCGTGCCAATATCCGGAAGAAAATGTTATTTTATAAATAAGAAAAATTATGAATTGTATTGTAATGGGTTTAAGTTATTTTGGAATAGCACTCGCCCAAAGATTGACCTCCATGGGCCATGAAGTGATTGGCATCGATAGGGATATCAATAAAGTAAATGAATACAAAGATTCCATCAAAAACACAATCTGCCTGAATATCAATAATCAGCAGGCCATTGAAACCTTGCCTTTAAAAGATTCAGACATTATTTTTGTAACCATCCGTAAAGATGTAGGGGCTTCCGTACAGGCCGTCGCTTTATTGAAAAAATATAAAGCTCCCCGCATCATAGCCTGTGCCGTATCCGACATTCACATGACCATATTAAAAGCCATGGGAATTACTGAAATCATCCGTCCTGAACAGGAGTATGCCGATCTCTTTACCACCCGGATTGAGTTGTCGAATTCTATTTTCACCTATAAAATTACCCACAATTATTTTATTCAGGAATTAAAGCTCCCGGACTCTTTTACCGGAAGACGTCTGGGAGACGTGCAATTTGAAAAAGAATTCAGCCTGCAACTCATCGCTATCAAACATCCTTTAACAGAAGAAACAACATCTCCCGGAAAAATAGTATTATTGAATAAACCGGATGAGAATTTTATCATCAGTAAAGAAGATATATTTATACTGGCAGGCAACCCCAAGTCTTTCCGGAAATTGATTCCTTTTTCAAACAAATAAACGTCCGGAAAACCGCTTTTCGAAGTAACCGTTCCTATTTTTTGCAGAGTCCGATGCAGGACCCGAATTTCTGATTCCCTCTCTCCCAGCTTTTCAGCCCCTTCAATCTGTCTGCTGACAAAGAGGTATCTGTCAGGTATAGTGTACTATCAATCAAAAGGCGTTTTTTCGGACGTTTTCTTTTTATCCCAGGCAATTATTCTCCGCGTATAGCCTCAATTCCCGGTAATTCCTTTCCCTCTATATATTCCAAAAGGGCACCTCCTCCGGTAGAAACATAACTTACCTTATCAGCCAAACCGAATTGATTAATTGCAGCGACAGAATCCCCTCCTCCAATCAGCGAAAAAGCTCCTTTTTCCGTAGCCTTTACAATCGCTTCTGCTATTGCCTTGGTTCCTTCGGCAAACTTAGGCATTTCAAAAACTCCGACCGGTCCATTCCAAAGAATCGTCTTGGAATTTTCGATCACTTTAGCAAATTTTTCCCGGGTTTCCGGACCGATATCCAAACCTTCCCATCCGTCCGGGATATTCATCGGGTCTGCCAATTTAGTATTAGCGTCATTACTAAAACTATCCGCTATAACAGCCTGATCGGAAAGTACTAAATTTACGCCGGCCTCTTTAGCTTTCTGCATAATTTCCCGGGCTAAATCCAGCTTATCTTCCTCACAAAGCGAAGACCCCACATGTCCGCCTAAAGCCCTCTTAAAAGTATAAGTCATTCCTCCTCCTAAAATCAAATTATCCACTTTCCCCAGCAGATTCATAATGATATCGATCTTTGAAGAGACTTTTGATCCTCCCATAATTGCAGTAAAAGGACGTTCCGGATTTTTCATCACTTTATCCACACTATCCAATTCCCCCTTCATCACATATCCGAACAACTTATCATTGGGAAAAAATTTAGCTATGACAGCCGTAGAAGCATGGGCACGGTGCGCCGTTCCAAAAGCATCATTGATCCACACATCTCCTAATTTCGCTAACTTACGGGCAAATTCCTCATCTCCTTTTTCCTCTTCTTTATGAAAACGAAGATTTTCCAATAAAAGTATTTCTCCCGGTTTCAAATCAGCAGCAGCTTTTTCGGCCACCTCTCCGATAC
>JAEXFF010000048.1 GCA_023400335.1 Bacteroidota bacterium | reverse complement strand
GCCGAGGTAGATGGCATTGGGACAATCTTTGAGCTGAGCAGCTAATTCTTGTATTTCCTTATCTTTTTTCAGGATCTCGTTAATTTTATCTGGCAGTTGATATAACTCTTCTATATAAGCTTGGTATTTTGTATCGGGTAATAGTCCTTTTTTGTGTCCGATGGAAAGAGCCAGCATGGTTAGGACAGCAATTTGGGCTGTAAATGCTTTTGTAGAAGCAACTCCGATTTCCGGACCGGCATGGGTATATACGCCTGCGTTTGTTTCCCGGGCGATTCCGGAGCCGACGACATTGCAAATGCCCAGGACCGTTGCTCCTTTCTCTTTGGCTAAGCGGACTGCTGCCAGTGTATCTGCTGTCTCCCCGCTTTGAGAGATGGCAAGTACGATGTCATTTTCTTTGATGATCGGGTTCCGGTACCGGAATTCGGAAGCATATTCCACTTCCACGGGAATTCCGGTCAGCTCTTCCAGGAGGTATTCTCCGACCAGACCGGCGTGCCAGGAAGTCCCGCAACCGACAATTATAATTCTGCCGGTACGAAGAAGACGGGGTATCATTTCGCTGATTCCGCCCAAAAATATTTCAGAAGCTTCCAGATTGACTCTTCCGCGTATGGTGTCGCGGATCGAATAGACTTGTTCATAGATTTCCTTCAGCATAAAATGGGGGAAACCTCCTTTTTCGATTTTTTCAATATCCAGGTCTACCTGTTGGATATCCGGGGATAACATGTCGTTGTTACGGGTTTTTAACGTAAGTCCGTCTTTCCTCAGAACGGCGATGTCGTCATCGTTTAGATAAATGACATTTTTGGTATATTCAATGATTGGAGTAGCGTCAGATGCTGCAAAATATTCTCTGTCTCCAACGCCTATGACCAGGGGGCTCCCTTTCCGTGTTGTGATGAGTTTGTCCTGTTCGTCGCTGCACAGGATAACCAGCCCATAGGCTCCTACTACTTTTGTCAAAGCCAGGCGGACGGCTGTTTCTGCATCTATTCCTCCTTTCAAGTAAATATATTCGATCAGATTTACCAGTACTTCTGAATCTGTTTCACTTTTAAAAGAATACCCTCTTCTGATTAATTTTTCTTTTAAGAGGGTGTAATTTTCAATAATGCCGTTGTGTACCAG
The DNA here is from genome assembly GCA_023400335.1 of Bacteroidota bacterium. Classification (GTDB taxonomy): domain Bacteria; phylum Bacteroidota; class Bacteroidia; order Bacteroidales; family Marinifilaceae; genus Culturomica. The sequence goes on along the minus strand of JAEXFF010000048.1, from coordinate 10,018 downwards.
ACAAAATTTTCCATTCATAGAGGTATGGGGATGTGCATTTACATCGTTGGGTTCCCCGTGTGTGGCCCAACGGGTGTGCCCCATACCTGTATTCGCATGTGAATTTGTTCCCTGAAGTTTTTTTTCCAGGTCCTGAACTCTTCCTTTTGTTTTATAAACATGAATCTGGTGATGATGGATCAGGGCAATACCTGCAGAGTCATACCCCCGGTATTCCAGACGTTTTAATCCGGTTAAAAGTATGGGACAAGCTTCTCTTCCCCCAATATAAGCTACAATTCCACACATAAAGTTAGTTCGTTAGTAAATAAAAAAATTATTGAAGTAGATTTTTTAATAAAAAAAAGCTGTATAAGTTTTTGTCTTATACAGCTTTCTGCCTATCTTTTAATTTCTATGATCTGATCGAAAAAATCCGAATAATGATCGATATATTCTTCTTTATTGGAGTATTCCAGAATAGGTTTTCCTAATTTTCCGGCAAATTCCTTTAGCTCTTGTTCTATATTTGTATTGTTAAAAATAATGCCGTCCGAATAATAAAATGCCAATTTATTTACATTCGTATGTGTTGGCTCTTTTACCAGATTTACGTCTTTAGCACTGATATTTTCGGTGAGGATTTTTTTATGGAAATCTTTTTGTAAATTCCCTTCAAATGTATCGTTAGAAGTAGAGAATACGACTTTAGAATGAGTAAAAATCGGATCGTCCGCATATTCTTTTTTCAGGTAAAGGGGAACGAGCGAAGTGAACCAACCCTGACAATAAATCAAGTCCGGTGCCCACCTGAGTTTTTTTACTGTTTCAAAAACTCCTCTTGCAAAGAAAATAGCCCTTTCATCATTATCTTCAAAGAAGCGTCCTTTTTCGTCTGTAATCGTATGCTTCCTTTGGAAATAATCTTCGTTATCAATAAAATACACTTGCATACGAGCAGATTGTATGGAAGCAACTTTTATAATTAAGGGATGATCTGTATCGTTAATGATCAGGTTCATACCGGACAAACGGATGACTTCGTGAAGTTGGTTGCGGCGTTCGTTAATACAACCGAACCGAGGCATAAACGTTCTGATTTCTTTCCCCTTTTCCTGTATTCCCTGTGGTAAATATCTGCCAATATGCGACATTTCCGATTCGGGCAGGTAAGGCATAATCTCTGAGGATATAAATAAAACTCTTTTCTTCGCCATAATTGCATTCTCCCAAAAAACCTTACAAAGATATACAATAAAGTTTAGATATCAAAAAGTTAAAGTTCGGAAAACTGCAGTTAAGCAAGTAAAACTATATCTATTTTTTTTATTTTTCAAATTTTTCTTTACATTTGATTAAAACTTTTGACATGGCAGGATCTCTCTGTTTGGGGCATACCGGAGAAGACAGAGCCGCCGCTTATTTGCAGGCTTTAGGATACATAATACTGGAGCGGAATTGGCGTTACCGGCATTGGGAGATTGACATTATCTGTATGGACGGGGACGTAATCGTAGTGGTAGAAGTGAAGACCCGTCAGAAAGGAGTTGAATATCCTTCAGAATTGGTGGATTTCCAAAAAAGAAAAAATCTGTTGAGTGCTGCTGCCGCTTATATCAGGTGTAAGAAATTGGATAGAGAAATTCGTTTCGATTTAGTAATAGTGAGTGGGGCCGATCTGGGTATACAGCATTTCCCGGAAGCCATACAAATGTTTGATTGAAAAGGAATGGTAATAAATCATTAAAAATTTAGATGATGACAACAGTAAAAGCAACGTATTTAGGTGATTTGCGCATAGAATGTGAACATTTACAGAGTGGGACGAAAATCATTACTGATGCCCCGACCGATAATCATGGGAAAGGAGAATCTTTTTCTCCTACTGATTTATGTGCTTCTGCTTTAGCAGCCTGTATGATGACTATTATGGGCTTATACGCTCAGAATGCCGGTCTCGATGTCAAAGGAACTGAAATCGAAATTACGAAGGTAATGGCTACAGATCCGAGGCGTATCGGAGAAGTTATTGTGACGTTTCATATGCCGGACCGGGCTTACACGGAAAAAGACAAAAAGGCATTGGAACGGGCTGCTCTTACTTGCCCGGTGCATTACAGTCTGGGGGAACAAGTGAAACAGACAATTACTTTTGAATGGTAAACGGGTATTTGTTTTAGTTACCGTGTAAAATGTAGCTCATTGGGATATATTTTACACGGTTTTTTATGGGTAGGAAAACTTTCTCCCCTTCCCTGCGTATTTGAAGAAAAGAAATGATGGAAACGGTAAAAATAAAATACTTGGGGGATTTACGGGTAGAATGTGAACATGTACAGAGTGGAATGAAGTTGATCACGGACGCACCTACCGATAATCGGGGGAAAGGGGAATCTTTTTCTCCTACTGATTTATGTGTCACATCTTTGGCTGCTTGTATGATGACGGCTATGGGATTATTTGCCGAGGCTATCGGGGTCGATGTTTCCGGTACGGAGGTGAGTGTAGTCAAGAAAATGGAGGCAGATCCTTTGCGCCGTATCGGTGTTGTCGATTTGGTTTTTTTTATGCCGGAACGGGAATATTCGGATAAACATAAGATTGCTATGGAGCGGGCAGCACGGGCCTGTGCTGTTCACAGAAGCCTGAGCGAGAACGTCATTCAGCATGTCAGGTTTAACTGGAAGTCATGAAAAATGCTTTGTATTTTTGAAGGAATTCAGCTAACGGATATAATAAATGCCGGAGCGGAAAAGGGGGTGAAAGTCGTTTAAAAAAGCAAAATATCTGAATAAAAATATGAAACTCTTTCAGGGAGGAATTCGTTTTAATTAAAATAAAGAGATTGGCGAAGTTTATTTCCGGAACGGGAATTAATTATGGAGTGTAAAATAGAAAATATGCTCCGGTATCTCTATGAAAAGTCGGTTTTTGCTAAAACAAATTGTATATGGTTTTTGTCACAGGGGCTACGGGTTTATTAGGTAGTCATTTATTATATCATTTGGTGGAAGATGGACAGGGCGTGTATGCTTTAAAGAGGGACAGCAGCCGTTTAGAAGGGACACATGAAGTATTTTTGCAATATCCGGGGGGAGAGCAGGCCTGGCAGAAAGTAAACTGGGTGGAAGGGAATGTTTTGAAGAAAGAAACACTGGAGCCGGTAGTGCAGCAGGCGGAATGTGTATATCATTGTGCTGCGGTTGTCTCTTTTTCCGGAGGGGATAAAGATAAACTGCTGGACATTAACCTGAAAGGAACGGAGAATATTGCGCAGTTATGCCGGAAATATAAGGTCCGTTTATGTTATGTCAGTTCGATAGCTGCTTTGGGAGATGCCCGTCATGAAAAGGAAATTGTAGATGAGAATACTCCTATTATTATGGAGACGGTCCGTTCTGTATATTCGCAGAGCAAAATAGCAGCAGAAAATATTGTCTGGCAGCAGGTAAGGAAAGGATTGGAAACGGTTATTGTCAATCCTTCTATTATTTTAGGGGCGGGTCATTGGGGAAGAAGCAGTTCCCAATTGTTTCTGACTGTTTCCAAAGGAATGCCCTTTTATACGGATGGTGTATGCGGATATGTAGATGTACGGGATGTCTGTAAAGCAATGCTAATTTTGGGAAAAGACAGGGAAGTCGAAGGAGAACGTTTTGTCATCAATGGCGGCAACTATAATTATAAAGAATTATTTACCTGTATTGCCCGGGTGACCGGTCATAAGCCTCCTTTTCTGGAAATGAAACCCTGGATGACTTCCCTGGCCTGGCGTTCTTTAGCTGTGTGGGGGAAAATGACCGGGCGACAGCCGGTTTTTACTCAGGAGACAGCCCGTTCTTCACATCATAAGTCTTATTATTCTGTTGCTAAATTTTTAGCCCGCTATCCGTACTTTTCTTTTTATCCTTTAGAGGAGACTGTCCGGCAAATTTCCCGTTGCAGGTAATTTCCTGGCCGGATTTAAGGCGATGTTCCGGTACTAAAATATTGTCTAAAAGAGGTGTCCCTCTGGGGTAAAAATATTATTTTTGTGTCGGAAAATATAGAAAAAGAAAAATATATGGAGAATCCGCTGATAGAAAAATTAGAGACCTATTATATCCGGTTTAAAGAAATCGGTCAGTTAATTACTGATCCTGAAGTTATCGGAGATATGGAGCGTTATGTGAAATTGACAAAGGAGTATAAGGAACTGGAAGCTATTACGACTGCGGCGGATCAATATAAGAGGACATTGGCAACTGTGGAGGAATCCCAGCACATTCTGGATGTGGAAGAGGATGCGGAACTGAAAGAAATGGCTCAGCTGGAGTTGGAGGAATTGTCGGAAAAATTACCGGAAATGGAACAACATATTAAATTATTGTTGGTACCGGCAGATCCGGAAGACTCCAAAAATGTAATTTTGGAAATCCGCGGAGGAACGGGAGGAGATGAAGCTTGCCTTTTTGCCGGGGATTTGTTCCGGATGTATACGAAATTCTGTGAGAAAAGGGGCTGGAAAATTGAGGTAACCAATGCGAATGAAGGAACAGCGGGAGGATACAAGGAGATTGTAGCCAATGTTTCCGGTAATGGAGTTTACGGGATTTTGAAGTATGAGTCGGGGGTACACCGGGTACAACGGGTGCCGGCAACAGAGACACAAGGGCGAATTCATACTTCTGCTGCTACTGTGGCTGTTTTGCCTGAAGCGGAGGAAGTTGACGTACAGCTCAACCCGGGAGATATCCGTAAGGATACCTATTGTTCTTCCGGCCCCGGAGGCCAATCCGTAAATACGACTTATTCTGCTATTCGGTTAACTCATATTCCTACAGGAATTGTCGTTACCTGTCAGGATGAAAAGTCGCAGATTAAAAATCTGGCTAAGGCGATGAACGAATTGCGTTCCCGTATTTATGCTGTCGAATACCAAAAACATATGGATGAAATTGCTGCGAAACGAAGGACGATGGTATCAACGGGCCACCGCTCGGCGAAAATACGGACATACAACTATCCGCAGGGAAGAGTGACAGACCACCGGATTAATTTTACTCTTTATAATCTCTCCGCTGTCATGGACGGAGAAATCGATGAGGTTATAGAAAAACTGCAAATAGAAGAAAATACAGAAAGACTGAAAGAGACGGGACTTTAAAAGAACAAGGTATAAATGAATAAAAAGAGATACAACTATGAATTATACAGGTTTATTTGAGCAGATCAAAAAAAAGAGATCGTTTCTTTGTGTGGGACTGGACTCTGATATCGCTAAAATCCCTTCTCATTTATTGGAAGCAGAAGATCCGGTATTTGAATTTAACAAAGCTATTATTGAAGCGACAGCAGAAGTAACGATCGCTTATAAACCCAATATTGCTTTTTATGAAAGTCGGGGAGTAAAAGGCTGGGAGAGTCTGGAAAAAACAGTACAATATATACGGCAGCAATATCCGGAAATTTTTACCATCGCAGACGCAAAGCGGGGGGATATCGGAAATACCTCACAGATGTATGCCAAAGCTTTTTTAAATACTTTGAATTTCGATGCCATTACCGTTGCACCTTATATGGGTGAAGATTCCGTCATCCCCTTTTTACAATACCCGGATAAATGGGTAATTTTATTGGCCTTGACTTCCAATAAAGGGGCTTTTGATTTTCAATTCCGGGAAGAAAAAGGAGTGAAACTATATGAGGAGGTTTTACGCAAGTCTCAGGAGTGGGGAGATAAACAGAATATGATGTATGTTGTGGGAGCTACTAAAGCAGAAATGTTGGAAGGAATACGGGCTATTGTGCCGGATCATTTTTTATTGGTACCGGGTGTCGGCGCTCAGGGCGGGAGTCTGGAGGAAGTTGCCAGACACGGGATGAACGCTTACTGTGGGTTGATTGTCAATTCTTCCCGGGGAATCATATTTGCGGACAAGACTGAACAATTTGCCATACGAGCGGGAGAAGAAGCCCGTAAATTACAGAAAGAGATGGAAATCCTTTTGAAAGAAAAAGGAATTTTGAAATAGGTCCTATTCCCAAAAACCGGACGAAAGACTGCCGGAACATAAATCCGACAGTCTTTTATAAAATTTGGATAACAAATTCACTAAACCCTTCTTCCTTATCGGATGCTACGGTATGATAATGAGGAAGCAGCTGGGAAGGGGCATTTTTCACCAAATAGGCTTTTCCGCAAATGTCCAGAAAATCGGTATCATTGTAATCATTTCCGATGCCGGCACAGTCGGTAGGGGCAATCTTTAAAATATCCAGTAAATATTGGCAACTGCTTCCTTTATTCACAAGAGGAGGATATATTTCTAACCATACAGCTTGTTTATCTATGGGAGAAGTAGAACGGATAACGGAATAAAGGGGAAGGTCCTTTTTTATTTTTTCAATTAAAGCTAATTGCTGACTATTCAGGATCATAATCAATTGTGTTGCTGACGTCTGTATTTCTTCGGGATACGAAATAAGTGTTCCGTAGTCCCGGAATTTATCGATCCGGCGGATATAATCACTGTGGGCGGGATAGATATCGGTATAATAAAAATAGTGATTGTCCGGAATTTCTTGTTGTATCGTAAAATTGATATTGTAGTTCCATAAATAGGCGGCTAATTGTTGAGTTTCTGCTTGGCTGAGGTGGTAGGCTTGCAGGATTTTTTTGTTTTTCCATTCCATGATTCCGGCTCCGGAAGAAAAAATCAGGTAATCGATGGGAAAATCGTCGGGCAGGAATTTACGGGCAGCAAATAAAGTCCTGCCGGTAGCAATGATCCGGACGATTGAACGGGAGCCTAATTCCCGGAAGGAACGGAGCGTTTGCTTACTGATGCTACCCCCTGAGGGGAGTATGGTGCCGTCCAAATCCGTGATAATTGCTTTCATAAAAATAAGAATGCCTCTAAAAAGATAAATATTAATCGATGATTTCGTAGCGGTAGTAGGGAAGGGGTTCATTTAGGTAATGAAGCACTTTTTCCTGATTCATACCGTCGAGGGGGCTCTGGTCATAACCGAAGGTGGCTTTTATTCCCATATTGATAAAATAAACAGCCCGGTCAATTGCTTCCGGGAGACTGTCTCCGTTCAGCAGACAACCGGTGATAACGCTGGCGAAGGCATCACCGGTACCGGGATATGAAGCTGGAATATAATCTGAAATAACACGCCAGGTTCTTCGGTCTGTCTTATTATAGGCAATGGTGGCGATATTTTGGTGATTGCCGGAAGGGGCCGAGGTAATAATAACGTATTCAGGACCCAGGGTACTCAATTGCCTGCACCAGTTTATTGTTTCTTCCTGATTTATGTGATCTGTTCCTTTTTCTCCCAATAAAAAACAGGCTTCAGTAAGATTCGGCGTTATCACCTTTGCTTTTGAGCACAGCTTTCGCATTCCCTCCACCATTTCCGGAGTCATACCCGGATACAGCTGATTGTGATCTCCCAGTACGGGATCAACCAGAATAAAATTGTCTTTTCGTCCGAAGTCTTCGAAAAATCCGGAGACAATGTCCATTTGGCGGTCAGAAGCCAGGTAACCGGAATAGATAGCGTCGAATTTTAATTTTAATTCTTTCCAGTGGTCAATGATATCCTGCATGTAAAAAGTCAGGTCCAGACTACGGTAGTTCTCGTATTCGCTATGGGCAGAAAGGATGGCTGTCGGAAGGGGGCAGACCTGATAACCCATATGGGAAAGAACGGGAATAACTACCGTAAGGGAAGCTCTTCCGTATCCGGATAAATCGTGTATCGCAGCAATTTTTTTCATATCCGATGCTTTGAGACAAAGATAGGAGAAATAAACGGAAATCAAATGTGTCCGGCAGAGGTTCCTGATCAGATTGTTCTAATATTTAGATTTCGCTTTTTTGAGAATTTTTCTATTAAAAAAGAGGGGGTATGCCGGTAAAATAATAATATTTTATACTTTTGTCCCCCGTATAAAGGTGGGTATGTATTGAAAAATAATATTTATGGCAAAAATCAGATTTTCAGCTTTAGAGCAAATAGCCGGAAGAGTGATAGCCGGAAGAGAAAAAAAACAGAGGGTGTCCGAAATCTATGGTGCGGATGTATTTACTTTGGAAAAAATGAGGCATTATCTCTCTGTGGAAGCGTTCAAGAAATTGGAAAAGGTAATGTTTCAAGGCGGGACAATCGACCGTACCTTGGCGGATCAGGTGGCTGCTGCAATGAAAACCTGGGCCGTAGAGAAAGGTGCAACTCATTATACACACTGGTTTCACCCTTTAAACGGAGCTACAGCTGAGAAACACGATAGTTTCATAGATGTTTTGAAAGATGGAAATATTATTGAGTCCTTCGACGGAAAACTATTGGTTCAGCAAGAGCCGGACGCTTCCAGTTTTCCGAACGGAGGAATACGAAATACTTTTGAAGCGAGGGGATATACGGCCTGGGACCCGGGATCTCCGGCTTTTATTAATAATAATACCCTTTGTATACCGACGGTGTTTGTTGCTTATACGGGAGAGGCGTTGGATTATAAGACCCCGATGCTGAAAGCGCTGGCTTTAATCGACCGGGCTGCTGTGGATATTTGCCAGTATTTTGATAAGGACGTGCGTAAAGTAACGGCTACTTTGGGATGGGAACAGGAATATTTTTTGATCGATGAGGCTTTGTTCAATGCCCGTCCGGATTTAAAGTTGTGTGGAAGAACTTTAATGGGTCATTCTGCGGCCAAAGATCAGCAATTGGAGGATCATTATTTCGGATCTATTCCGGAACGGGTAAATGCTTTTATGGATGAATTGGAGACGGAATGTTATCGTTTAGGGATTCCGGCAAAAACCCGTCACAATGAATGTGCCCCCAATCAGTTTGAGTTGGCTCCTATTTTTGAGGAGGCTAATTTGGCAGTGGATCATAATCAATTGTTGATGTCTACGATGAAGCGGGTAGCCCGGCACCATTATTTCAGGGTTTTGTTGCATGAAAAGCCTTTTAAGGGGATTAACGGTTCGGGAAAGCATAACAATTGGTCATTGCTTACGGATACTGGGGTAAATCTCTTGTCTCCTGGAAAAAATCCGAAATCCAATATGCAATTTTTGATTTTTCTGACGGCGACGACCCGGGCGGTATTGGAACACGAAGCATTGTTTAAGGCCTGTATCGTTTCTTTGGGCAATGAACACCGTTTAGGTGGAGATGAGGCGCCTCCTGTTATTATGTCGGTTTTCCTGGGCCGGCAATTAGCTGCTATTCTGGATGAAATTGAGCAGAAAGTAAGCAATAAAAAAATGAGTCCGGATGAAAAGACGGAATTGAAATTGAATGTGGGTAAAATTCCGGAAATTATGCGGGACAATACGGACCGTAACCGGACTTCTCCTTTTGCTTTTACCGGGAATCGTTTTGAATTCCGGGCAGTAGGTGCTTCTGCCAATTGTGGTGCGGCAATGATCGTCCTGAATGCTGCTGTTGCCCAGCAATTAAGTGCATTTAAAAAAGAAACGGACGGATTGATCGACAAAGGAGTGAAAAAAGACGAAGCTATATTTCAGGTCCTGAGAAAATACATTATTGCCTGTAAAAAAATCCGGTTTGAGGGAAACGGATACAGTAAAGAATGGCAAGCAGAGGCAAAGAAAAGAGGCTTGTCTGTCGAGAATGACTGTATAACAGCCTTAAAGGCGTATTTGGCTCCGAAGGCGAAGGAATTATTTGTAGAGAACGGGATTTTTTCCGTTCGGGAACTGGAAGCCCGCTTTGAGATCAAAAACGAGACATATTTAAAAAAATTGCAGATTGAGTCCCGGGTGTTGGGGGATCTGGCATTGAATCATATTATTCCTACAGCGATTACTTATCAGAATACATTGATTGAGAATGTAAAAGGATTAAAGGAAATTTTACCGGACGTATATGCTGAGGTGGGAAATGTACAATTAGAATCCATCAAAGAGATTTCCCGTCACATTAAGGAAATCAAAACGATGGTGAATGAAATGACAGAAGCGCGTAAGATAGCTAATAACAGTTACTCCAGTGAAGTCGAAAGGGCAGAGGC
>JAEXFF010000047.1 GCA_023400335.1 Bacteroidota bacterium | reverse complement strand
TCTCTACTATTTCCCGGGTATCAAATTCTAAATATGTACAAACCTGGTTTGGTATTTATGCTTTAAAAGATTTCTTTACTGGAAGTATGCAAATGGATAGTGGGGAGGAAGTTAGTACAGGTGAATTAAAGAATGCATTAAAAGATATTATTGATGCCGAAGATAAGAGGAAGCCTTTAACGGATGATGAACTGGTGGATTTAATGAATCAGAAAGGTTATCAAATTGCCCGTCGTACCATTGCCAAATACCGGCAAATGCTGGATATCCCTGTAGCCCGGTTAAGACGAGAAATATAATATCCCGAAATATATGAAGGTTTTAGCTCAAAGTATATCTTATCTGTTCCACCCTTTACTGGTTCCTTTGTATGGATTATTTTTTATTTTTAATTCTGATTCCGTTTTTTCCCTGATTATTCCCTTTTCTGTTCAGATGTATTGCTATTCCATCACCTTTGTGGCCCTGTTATTAATGCCAATATTAGGGATGGTTATATTTAAAAAATTGGGTTTTATTAGCAATTATCATTTATCTGTAAAACAGGAACGCGTTTATCCTGCCTTAGTTGCTATTTTCTCAGCCTTTCTTGGTTTTTATCTGATAGGAAAAATGCCTTACACCAATATTGTACAGCAATTGTATTTAGTATTGATTATTGTCTTATCCGGATTTTCAATTATTACGCTCCGTTGGAAAATGAGTATGCATATGACAGCAGCGGGGGCTGTATGCGGTTTTATTACGATTATCGGGTTTCGGTATTGGGGAGAAGTGCGGGAGAGCTTGATGATCGTTTTAATTTTATCCGGAATCTTGGCTACTTGTCGTTTGTATTTGAAAAAACATAGCCCGGCGCAGATCTATGCCGGATTTCTTTTCGGATTGAGTTTTGTGGTGGCAATTCTCTACTAATCTGGCATTTTATAAACCCATATATCTTCCCGTTTCATCAGTTCACAATATTTTTTGCGTTGTCGGTTTGCTTCTGTTTCGGTGGAGAAATTATCGATACTGACCCGTAGACGGTTGCCTGTTTCTAACAGAAGGGCCGGGTAACCTCCGGCTTTTAATTTCTCGGTGGATTTTTCAGCCTGACTTCGTTCTGCATAGGTATAGCTGGCTACGATCATATAATAAGGACCTTTCTTGGGAGAACGTATTTCAGGGGAAATGGAGTCTTTCTGCAGAAGTCTGTTGTTTTTATTTTCTAATGTATCCTTAACTGAAGTTGGTACAGGTTTATTTAAATCCCGTACGACTGTTATATTCGTCAAATATTTCGAATCCATTTTCTGACGATTACAGCCACCTGCAAGACAACAACAAATTCCTGATAAAAGTAAAACTCTATACATTTTGAATAATTACACGATAAAAATCACCTTCAACCCTTCTATGTAATAGGTTTTTAATTTTTAGGATGGTATATCCAGGTTTTTTCTTTTCCACTTTCGTGTTTCAGCGTATTCAGTGCCTCTTTAGCTTCTTGCTGCGTAGCATAACCGGTATAACTTACCAGATATAAATTTTCATAATAAGGAATAATTTTAGAATCAAATCCTTCTTTTTGAAGCTTTTCACATAATTTATCTGCCAATTCCTTGTATTCAAAACAACCGGCGATAAGGAAATAATGTTGTACTTCATTTCTAAGGGGTTTCTCTACTTCAGTCAGGGGAGACGGTTCGATACTGTCATTTACCATAACTGGTTTTTCCACTACAGGTTCTGCTTGCTTCTTTTCTTTACAACTGCTGAAAAAGCAACATAACGATAAGATAAAAAGGATTGCGATTGTTTTCATTTCCCTTGAATTTAAACATTCCTAAATATAACTGATTTGGATTCAAATAAGTTACAGTACGTTACAAATTTAGTAAAAAAATGATTTATATTTAGATAAGAACCTTTATTTTTGCATAAATAAGGAATTCAGTATCTTTCCTATAAGATCTGTTAGACGTTTACAACTGGATTTACAAACATTCTTATATTTTACCATTAAAGCTGAAAATAATGAAATGTGTTTTAATAAGTTTTATTCTCCTTCTGTTTTGGGGATGTGAAAAAAGAGATCCGGATATCGTCATTGTACAAACGAATTTGGGAGATATTAAAGTTCGTTTATATAAAGAAACGCCCCAACACCGGAATAATTTTTTGAAATTGGTAAGAGAAAAATATTACGAAGGAATATTATTCCACAGAGTTATTCCTCAATTTATGATACAAGCAGGTGATCCTGATTCTAAGCATGCAAAGGCGGGACAGGCTTTGGGGGGAAACAGTATTGATTATGAAATTGATGCTGAAATCCGTCCTGAATTTTTTCATAAAAAAGGAGCGCTTGCTGCTGCCAGGGAAGGAGATGACGTAAATCCCTTGAAAAAGTCCAGTGGTTCTCATTTTTACATTGTCCAGGGAAAAGTATTCCGTCCTTCGGAATTGGATTCTGTGGTAGTGAAAATCAATACAAGGCGTCAGCAAGCTATTTTGGACCGTTTGAAAAAAGAAAAAGAAGTCGAGATCCGGGCTTACGAATTGATGAAGGATCGGGAAAATTTAGATTTAATTTACCAGGATATCCGTGAACGGGCAAATCGTTTGTTTGAAGATGAAAAATTGACTTTAACAGCAGCTCAGAGAGAAGCCTATACGACAATCGGGGGAGTTCCGCATTTGGACGGGGATTATACTGTCTTTGGGGAAGTAATAGAAGGACAAGAAATTGTGGATAAGATTGCTGCCTTAAAAAGGGACGAACGGGACCGGCCTTTGAAAGATGCTGTAATCGTAAAGATGAAATAAAAGAAAATCCGGCTTTTCATTTAGAAAGAACACCTCAAAAGTTTTCTCTTCCTCTGAGGTGCATTTTAGGAATGGGCCGGCTTTTTAAGAAATATTTTTTGAATTTATACTATGAACTAAATCCCCGTAATTTTTTTAATCTCATTTAATTTATTCAAGGCTTCCAGAGGGGTTAAACTATTGATATCAAGTCCCGCGATCTCGTCCCGTATTTGCATCAGAACAGGATCTTCTAATTGGAAAAAACTCAATTGCATACCTTCGCGCTCCGTAGCGATTGTTTCTACATGTTTTTGTATCTGATTGTCCTTATCTCTGTCATTTTCCAGTTGTTTTAAAATTTCTGAGGCTCTTTTTATAACAGATTGGGGTAAACCTGCCATTCGTCCTACCTGTATACCAAAGGAGTGGTTGGATCCGCCTTTGACTAATTTGCGGAGGAATACGACTTTATTATCTATTTCCTTAACGGAAACATTGTAATTCTTTATCTTTTTAAACGTACGTTCCATTTCATTTAATTCATGATAATGGGTAGCGAACAATGTTTTGGCCCGGTATTTCGGATTCTCGTGTAAGAATTCGACAATTGCCCAGGCGATAGAGATTCCGTCGTAAGTGGAAGTCCCCCTTCCTAATTCATCAAAAAGTACCAGGCTCCGGTCAGATATATTGTTTAGAATATTAGCGGCTTCATTCATTTCAACCATAAACGTGGATTCTCCCTGAGAGATATTATCGGAAGCCCCTACCCGGGTAAATATTTTATCAACATATCCGATTTTAGCTGATGCTGCGGGAACAAAACACCCGGCCTGTGCCAGAATGGTAATCAGGGCAGTTTGGCGGAGTAATGCCGATTTACCGGCCATATTCGGTCCTGTAATAATAATAATCTGTTGTTTGCTGTTGTCCAGATAGACATCGTTGGCAATGTATTCTTCTCCGGGAGGAAGCTGTTTTTCAATCACCGGATGGCGTCCGCCCTGTAT
>JAEXFF010000025.1 GCA_023400335.1 Bacteroidota bacterium | reverse complement strand
GGTACGTAATCCCAGGGTCATCTATAGTATAGGTTATCTCGATAATATCACTGTTTCCTATTCGCTCTACTTGTATTTGTTGCAGGGAACTCCGGTTGACATAGGGAAGATTCCATTGATAAATGCCATAGACATAGTTCGAGTTATCGTTTGTTTCATAGGCTACCAAATTTTCATAAGTACGCTGCTCGTTAATGGAATCATTCGGAGAACTTTTGTCGATCAAATGATGTATTTTTTCTCCATGATTATAGAGAAACAAATAATTTCCTGCTTTGCAATAAGTATTGTCTTTATGCGGATCACCGTGCACCATGATCCGGGCATATAAACGTAGTGATACTTGTTTCAGCGTTTGGTCGGCATTGATGATATTCAACAAATTATCCATCATGCTGCTTTGGGTATAACTGGTGGTGGTAACACCACTTTCGGATAAAATATTAACTCCTGTGATTATACCTGTATATATAGAACAATTACTCGTATATTTTTGCGGCATATTCCGGGTTTTCCAAAAAACCAGTAATGCAATAAGCAAAGGGGCTATGATTAACCAATAACGAATCCGGTAAAAAAACTTCAAAAAATAAGAAATATATTTCATGTTTATTTATTGATGATTTTAGTATTACTGATGATTTCTAATTTCAGAAATAATATATTGAGATTATTTACGATTGTTTCGTATTCTGTCAATGCGACTTGATGGCTGTGTTTAATGTCACTCAATAAGCGGTTTTGGTTATTATTGTCATTGATGAAATTGGATTCTGATACATTGAAGTCTGCATCATAAAGTGTTTGTGATTCCGTAGCGATTTTCAATAATTTCAGTTGGTATTGAATATTACAATAGATTTCGATGATTTCGTTTTTGATTTCGTTAAACGTAATTTCCTGATCGTACTGGGATTGTATGTACTTTTCCCGTTGTTGCTTGATTTTGGAATTCTGATTAAAGAGAGTATTTAACGGAATATTTATATTGGCTCCGATTGACCAGCTGCTTTGGGTCGCTCCGGAATAAACGGTTGTCAACGGATTGTATTGGGTTTCAGTATCGGTATAAGTTCCCAGAATACCGTAAGTATAACCGGCCCTTAGAGAGAAATACTGCAACCAATCCTTGCGGGCTGACCTCAGTTCTGCACGGCTTGCACGCATGGCTGATTCTACAGCTTTCATCCGGGGGTTATTACGTGCATTTTCAAATAATACTTCTAAAGAAGGTAAATGATAATTGCGGAATTCATCCGTTGTAAGCGTAACCGGTTTATAATTTATCGTATCCCGGTGAATACTGATTTTATCATTGTCCCTTCTTCTTTTTTTCTGTTCTTGTGCAAAGCTACTCAGAAAGCAACTGGAGAGAAGAATGCCTAACAGAATATATTTGAGTTTCATAATTATACGTTTTCTTTTTGAATAAATGCTGTAAAGGTGCGGAAGATAATTTTCATATCGAACCAGAAAGAAAATTTCTGGGCGTACTGAATGTCCAGTTGTTTCCGTTCTTCTGCTGATAAAATTCCTTCGGTACCTCTTTTTTCTACTTGCCAGAGACCGGTTAAGCCTGAAGGAGCCATATAGCGTTCTATATATTCGTCTGTAGTCAGTAATTCTGCTTCATAGAGTGGCAGAGGCCGGTTTCCTACAACAGACATATCTCCTTTCAGAATATTGACCAATTGGGGTAGTTCGTCTATACTATATTTCCGGATAATTCTTCCTACACGGGTGACCCGTGGATCATTCTGTATTTTTACAAAATTGTTGGCTTTCAATTTTTTCCGGCGGATGAGGTATTCTTCTTCCGTTAAACGAAAATCGTCTCCTACCAGGACTGTCTTTTCCGATTTTTCGGGATCCCGGTAATAAATGTTTTCTGTCAGGGAAGTTGTATCCTGGTATTGGTTGTTTTTCTTGAATTCATCCAGTCGTTTATCTGCATCGGTATACATTGAACGGAATTTTAAAAATCCGAAAATCCTGTAATTGGTTCCTACCCTTTTAGAAGTATAGATAATCGGACCTTTACTTTCTATACGTATGGCAACCGCTGTCAGAATCAATAAGGGAGATAATATAATCAATGCACTTCCTGAAGCAATAATATCAAATAACCTTTTCCAAAGGGGAAGATAAAAAGCTTGTGTGGAGTCCTGTTTGTATTCCGTCTTTTGGAGCCGGGGAAGTAGGGAAAGGATTTGCTGTAAAGTGGGTTTGGGAATGGTCGGATCCACTATTTCACTGACCCCCGAACTAATATAATTTGTAACCAGTTGGGAAGAAATTTGTGTACTGATCAGAATAATATATTGATTCTCTCTCATATCTTTCTTCAAAACCTTCAACTTTTTTATATTACTCTCTGTATTTTCTGATTCCAAAAATATAAACAGCGGGTTCTTTTCGGTGGTTTTATGTGTTGCAATAAAATTACAGGCTTCTGTAAGTGTATTGAAAACAATTGGTTTTATAGCTGATAAGTCTGCAAATTGGTTGATCCAGTCCGATTCTTTTCCAACGTATACAAATTCCATCTTATCTTTTTCTGAGTATGTTACGAACTCTGATTTTTAATTCTTGCGGATTAAAAGGTTTGAGAATAAAATCATCTGCCCCGATTTCCAGTAATTTAATTCTTTCTCCGCTATTTTCAAGACTGGACAACACAATTACAGGAATGGAGGTGAACATAGCACTATTTTTCAGTGATTGCAGAAACTCAAAGCCATTCATTTCAGGCATATAAACGTCGGAAATAATTAAATCCGGAATATGCCCCGAATGTAGCCAGCTCAAAGCTTCAATCGGTTTGCTAAAGTAGATAACATCATACTCCAAAGACATCTGTATCTTTATAACTTTGGCAATTTCAGGTTTATCATCTACTACAAGTATTTGAGGTTTATCATTCATTTTAGTCAAATTTATGTTAAATTATCTATGCGAAAATAAGTGTGAGAGTTTATTAGCCAATTTAAATGTTCGATTTTTCAGTAAGAATAAGAAGAATAAAGAGTTAAAAACTTAATTTTTGACCATTAGGATAAGATTATCTTATAGAGTTGATTATAAATAAAATAAAAAAAGTAATTTCAGACAAAAATTCTTTTAAAGTAGAAAAGGAAATTTTTATTTCAGTATAAAAATCATGCCCAAAAAAAGGAACGTTAAATTTTTTATGTTTGACATGAATAGAGAGGATAATTTACCAAAGCTGTTTAAAAATATTTATTAATTTTATTTGTAGCGTAATAGTCATCACCCTCTGATCTAGACGCGCAAAGGTATAAAAATAATGTCAAAATGGAGTT
The DNA here is from genome assembly GCA_023400335.1 of Bacteroidota bacterium. GTDB lineage: Bacteria > Bacteroidota > Bacteroidia > Bacteroidales > Marinifilaceae > Culturomica. The sequence goes on along the minus strand of JAEXFF010000025.1, from coordinate 10,357 downwards.
AATATGCATTATTTTTTATAGTTTAACAGCTATTTAAATGCTGAAAGAAAATATCATTTTAGAAAAAATGTTTAACTTAACAGCTCCAAAAATAAAGTGTATTTAATAAATAAAACAGACGCTTTATGCCGGCATAGACAAAGATCATAACCGATGATTGAAAAAATACAGATGAATTAAAAATAAAGAAATCATGGAAGAGGAAAGGGGTGTAATTTTGGTGGCTGAAGACAACGAGAGTAATTTCGATTTATTGAACGTTGTACTGAGGAAAGACTATCGTTTAATAAGGGCTGTGAATGGAGAAGAGGCTATACAATTATATCAGGCATGTAAACCGGATTTGATTTTAATGGATATAAAAATGCCGGTCATGGACGGATGGGAAGCAGTCCGGATGATCCGGGAGATTTCTGCCGATATTCCTATATTTGCCGTTTCGGCTTATTCTTACCAATCGGACCGGGTTAAGGCCTTACAATTGGGATGCAATGAATTTATAACAAAGCCGATAGATTTACATTTATTAAAAACATTGATAAAAAAATATGTTTTTGAATGATATAAATTGTACTTTTGCCGGGTTAAATATTAATTGAGGGTTGCATGAATATGAAGATAGATCCTTCTGAGTATAAGATCTTAATTGTAGATGATGTTCCGGCAAATGTTTTGCTGATGAAAGCACTGCTAGGGAAGGAGAGATATAATCTTTTGTCGGCTACGAGCGGGTTGGAGGCTTTAGAATGTATAGCACGGGAAAGACCGGATCTGGTCTTATTGGATGTAATGATGCCGGGGATGGATGGCTTTGAGGTCGCTCAACGTTTAAGGGGGGATGAAAACTATAAAGATATTCCCATTATTTTTCTCACTGCCCTGGACGATTCACAAAGTGTTGTGAAAGGATTTAAGATCGGAGGAAATGATTTTATTTCCAAACCTTTTAAAAAGGAAGAACTGATGATTCGTATCAGTCACCAATTATCCTTGGTGGCAGCAAACCGGATTATTTTAAAGCAGACAGAGGAATTGAAAAAAACGATAGACGGGCGGGATAAATTGTATTCTGTTATTGCTCATGATCTTCGTTCTCCCATGGCTTCAATGAAGATGTTGCTCAATACGCTTATGATGAGTGTAAACAGGGAGAATGTCAATCCTGACATTTTCGATATGCTTGAAATGGCGAATAAAACTTCGGAAGAAGTTTTTGCATTGCTGGACAATTTATTGAAATGGACCAAGAGCCAGCTGGGGAAGTTGACTGTTATCCCACAAATAGTGGATATAACGGAGTTAACAAAAGGCATGATCGAAGTTATTTCTTCTGTTGCTGCGGTCAAACAAATAAAAATAATGATGGACACAGAAGAGAAATTTTTTGTGAATGTGGACATCGAGATGATTAAAAGCGTTGTACGGAATCTTTTGTCCAATGCCATTAAATTTAGTAATTCTTATTCGGAAATACATGTCAGCGTCCGGGAGGAAGGAAACGAAGTTATTGTGACTGTTGCTGATAACGGTTTGGGGATTAAAGAAGAAGATCAGCCAAAATTATTAAATGAGGTAACTCATTTTACCACTTTCGGGACGAATAGTGAGGAGGGATCCGGTCTAGGGTTATTGCTTTGCCGGGATTTTGTGATTCATAATAAAGGACGGCTATGGTTTGAGTCGAAAGAAAATGTAGGTTCTAAATTTAGCTTTTCAGTTCCTAAAGCCTTAATATAAATAGTATGAATAACAATCATTTGGTAATTATGGCCGGAGGTGTGGGAAGCCGGTTCTGGCCCATGAGCACTCCGGAAAAACCGAAACAATTTATAGATATCCTGGGGACAGGCAGGACTTTGCTGCAGTCAACAGCTGACCGCTTCGTTTCGGTTTGCCTGCCTGAAAATACCTGGGTCGTTACAGCCGAGAAGTATAAAGAGATTGTTAAAGAACAGTTACCTGAAATTCCGGATTCTCATATTTTGTTAGAACCTTGTATGCGTAATACAGCTCCTTGTATTGCTTATGTCAGCTGGAAGATAAAGAAAAAATACCCTCAGGCAAACCTTGTTGTTTCTGCTTCAGACCACATAGTAACCGATGTAGAGGAATTTGGCCGGGTCATTCGCAAAGGACTGGAATTTACCGGAAAGGGAGAGCGGATTCTCACGCTTGGGATGAAACCTACACGCCCGGAAACAGGATATGGTTATATTAAAATGAAAGAAAACGTATTCCCGGGAGAAGAAATCAGAGCAGTCGAGGGATTTAAGGAAAAGCCGGACCGGGAAACTGCCGAGAATTATTTGAAAGAAGGTAATTATACCTGGAATTCCGGAATTTTTCTTTGGAAGGTTTCAACGGTAGAAAAAGCATTTCGTTCTTTTCAACCGGAAATGTCTGCTTTGTTCGATTCTTTGGAAGATTATTTTTATACGGAAAAAGAAGGGGAGATGATCCGTCAGAAATTTCCGGACTGTGAGAAGATATCTGTAGATTATGCTATTATGGAGCATGCCCGGAATATCTATGTTTTCCCGGCCGATTTCGGATGGTCGGATTTGGGTACCTGGGGATCTTTATACGAACTTTCCGGAAAAGATCCGGAAGGAAATGCTATAATTGGCGAAAATGTGAAAATGGTGGAATGCCAGGATTGTATTGTGCATTTATCCGGAGCACAACAAATTGTTTTGCAAGGGTTAGAAGGCTATATTGTAGCGGAACAAAACGGTGTAGTCCTGATTTGTAAAAAGGATGAAGAACAACGGATTAAGGAATTTTCTTACGGGATATAGAAGTTAATACAGACGGGAATAGAGACGGTATTCTGAAAAATATTTTACCAACAATTGTTATGATCCATATAATCAATACAAATCACTCTATATGTAATCGTTTTTTAGCGGAGATCCGGGATAAGGAAAAACAAAAGGACCGGATGCGCTTTCGTAGAAATATGGAAAGGGTCGGAGAAATCATAGCTTATGAAATCAGTAAAACTTTTACCTATTCAGCGCGTTTTGTCCAGACTCCGATTCATCCGGCAAAAGTAATGTTACCGGATACAGCAGTCGTGATTGCTACGGTATTGCGTGCTGGATTACCTTTTCATCAGGGTTTTTTGAATTATTTCGATGATGCGGGTAATGCTTTTATTTCTGCCCGGCGCATTGACAGTAGAAACGGACAGGTAGAAGTACGTTTTGATTCTGTTTATACTCCTGATTTAACGGGGAAGCAGCTTTTGTTAGTGGACCCCATGTTGGCAACAGGTTCTTCTTTGGTAATTGCTTATCGGGAATTGTTGGCGCAGGGAGGTCGTCCGGAGCATACTCATATAGCAGCCGTAATTGCCAGTAAGCAAGGAGTTGAATATGTTGAAAGGAAATTATCGGGAGAACCTGTTACGCTTTGGGCCGCTGCCCTAGATGAGGCCTTGACTGAAAAATTTTATATTGATCCCGGGATTGGAGACGCCGGCGATTTGGCATTTGGAGAAAAAAAATAATTCGTGAAGAGGAGGAGTAATGAATGCGGAGAGTTTTTATTTATTATTCCCAAAAGAATATTTTTATAGCTGGTATTGACTGCTGCTGTTTTCTGAACTAAATTTTCAAAATGAATCTCCTCTGAAATTGTTTCTAAGGGAGGGAAAATAAATCGGATTTTATAAGGCTGTGCCAAAGAGCGGTATTTGAGATAAAATCCGTTAAGGTGGATTATATTGTATTAATTTTCAATATAATAGGAAACATTTTTATCCAAAGTTCGTTCGTATGATATATAACCTTAAAATTAGATATCATGAACAAGGAAAACAAAAACATGGAAAATACCGGTAATAGTACTTCAAAGGGAAAAACAAGTAAATCTGCAACCGGTAAACACTCTGCTGAGGATGAAAATATGGAGCAAAGTGGAGGCCGGAAAGAAAAAATGTCAAATGAAGATAAACAACAGGGGAATATGAAAACGGGGGAACATACAGAAACCCGTAATAGCAGACAAGAAGGAAAACATTCCGGAGGAAAGAAAGAAGGGAAATCCAAAACGAAGACTGTAAAGTATAAAACAAATATGAAATGTTCCGATTGCGTGGATAAGGTAAAATCGCAATTGAATGATATAGATATAATTGAAGCCTGGACACTCGATTTAGACGATCCGGACCGTATATTGACAGTGGTAATGGATGAAGAGGGAGATGTAGCGGTCATTGAATCTGTTTTTACAGATGCCGGTTATGTTGCAGAACTTTATGAATATTAGAAAAATCGGTTAAATTCTGAAATAGGAATTTAATCGGTAAGAGTTCCCTGTCCGCTATCTAAATGAGAGGACAGGGAGCGTTGTTTATATACGCTTTTTTTATGCTGCCTTGCCCCGTAGGTACAGATGTGTGTCGGATTGATATTTTTGAAATTAAAAATAGAGCGGTATAAAAGTTAAGTTTTATCTTTGTAAACGGAATGAAATGTGCATAGTACAAAGATAATATGAAAAGAAAACTGTTTTGGGGAATGGGGGGAATCGGATTTTTGTTGTTTGCCGGGATAATAGGGAGTAGTTTTTATATGTTGGATTACTCTTTGACGCCGGATAACGGACAGCACAATGAAGAGGCTTCTTACCGGCAGATGAGGACCGATTATCCTTTTTTAGAAAGCTGGGTGGACAGTCTGCGGGAGGTTTCGGCATTGAAAGATACGTTTATAATGAACACTCAGAGGGTGCCCCTCCATGCTTATTATATAGCAGCTCATTTTCCTACGCCCCGTACTGCGGTTGTCGTTCACGGTTATACAGATAATGCTGTCCGTATGTTTATGATCGCTTATATGTATCATCATGATCTGGGCTATAATGTTCTTTTACCGGATTTACAATACCATGGAAGAAGCGGGGGAAAGGCAATACAAATGGGGTGGAAGGATCGTTTGGATGTGATGGAGTGGACAAAAATAGCAGATCAGCTGTTTGGGGGGAATACCCGTATGGTTGTACATGGAATTTCTATGGGAGCAGCTACGGTAATGATGTTGTCGGGAGAAATCCTACCGGAATATATCAACTGTTTTGTCGAGGATTGTGGGTATACAAATGTATGGGATCAGTTTTCAAAAGAATTGAAAGAACAATTTGGATTGCCTGCTTTCCCTTTGCTTTACACGGCTAGCTGGCTTTGTGACTGGAAATATGGATGGAATTTCCGGGAGGCCTCTGCTTTGGAGCAGGTAAGGCAATGCCGCTTGCCAATGTTATTTATACATGGGGAGAAAGATACTTATGTACCTACTGAAATGGTATATGAATTGTATGAGGCTAAGCCGGACCCGAAGCAATTATGGATAGTGCCCCGGGCAGCACATGCAGCATCTTATAAAGAAAATTCCAGTATTTATACAGAAAAAGTGAAGACTTTTTTAGATCTTTATAATTAAATCAATAAACTTTTTCCGGAGCATAAAAAAACGAATCGGTTTTACCGACTCGTTCTGAGTAGCGGGGGCCAGATTCGAACCGACGACCTTTGGGTTATGAGCCCAACGAGCTACCACTGCTCCACCCCGCAATCTATTCAAACAACTTTCTCTGTTTGACGGTGCAAATATAGAATGTTTTTTTCATATATCCAAATTGTAGAATAAAAATCTTAAGATTGTGCGGATTATTGTAGAGTGAGCCCGAAACCTCTTTTTGTATTTAGGATTTTGCATTACATTTGTAAGAAACAATGGTAAATAGAAATGGAACTTAGAAGAATTACTCATACAGGAGATCCGCAATTAACCGAAATTCTTTATTTATATCAAGAGGCTTTTCCGGCCTCAGAAAGGAGAGAGCTAACTCAATTGGAACAATTAATTACAGGTGAGCCTTGCATGTTCTTCCACATTATAGAAGAAGAGAAAAGAGCAGCTGGGCTGTTTATTTACTGGAAACTGGAAAATTTTTATTATCTGGAGCATTTAGCTGTTTATCCGGAAATGCGTAATTGTAAAATCGGGCAGAAAGTATTGGATTATATCCGGGAATATTTGCCAGGGGAACGCTTACTGGAAGTTGAACCTGCAATGGATGAAATGACTGCAAGAAGGATAAATTATTATCGCCGGAACGGATATGAGATTGTAGAGAAACAATACAGGCAACCGGATTATAACAAGCCGGATGTGAGTTATCCTCTGTGGATCATGAGTAATAAAACTTATCCGGATAAAACGGATTTGGATAAACACATCCGGATAATTAAGGAAGAAGTATATTATAAGCCCCTTCATTTAAGCCGAACTGTAAAATAATGCCGGACGGAACTCCATTCCCCCCGTTTATAACATTTTCAAGAAGATAATGAAAATGTTACATTCCTTAAAAATATCGATTCTCTTTGCTCGTAGAAGAAAGGAAAGATTGTTTTTAATAAAATATCATTAAATTCGCCAAAGAACTTTTATAAAGATATATGGAAATTTTAATTATCGTCATTTTGTTATTAATAAATGGCGTTTTTGCAATGTATGAGATTGCATTGGTTTCTTCCAGTAAAGCTCGTTTGGAAACGATGGTACAAAACGGGAGTAAAAAGGCAGCCCGTGTATTAAAATTATTAGAAGAACCTGAAAAGATCCTGTCTACCATACAGGTTGGGATTACTTTAATTGGTATTATTTCCGGAGCTTACGGAGGTGTTGCCTTGGCTGGGGATTTAGCTCCTTTGTTTGAAAAAATTCCGGGATTGGAAATTTATGCCGGTAAGCTGGCAATGGTGACAGTTGTGGGTACTATTACTTATCTTTCTTTGATTATCGGGGAACTGGTTCCGAAATCCCTGGCATTGAATCATCCGGAAAAGATTGCTGTTTTTTTCACTTCTTTTATGTGTGTACTGACCCGGATTACTTATCCTTTTGTGTGGTTTTTGAGTATTTCTACTAAATTTGTAAATAAGTTGTTTGGTATCAAGACCGGGGAAAACCGTCCGATGACGGAAGAAGAACTGAAATTTATACTGCACCAAAGTTCGGAAGAGGGAGTGATCGATAAGGAAGAGACCGAGATGCTAAAGGATGTTTTTCGTTTTAGTGATAAAAGGGCTGAGGAATTGATGACTTACCGGAAAGAAATTGTTTTTTTGAATATTACTGATACAAAAGAGAAGGTTTTAGAGACCATCCGACGGGAACATTATAGTAAATATCTTTTGTGCGAGGGTTCTGTGGATAAATGTCTGGGAGTCGTTTCTGTTAAAGATATTGTTGCTCTTTTAGGGGGAGGAGGAACTTTTGATTTACAGAAGGTTGTACAGGAACCTTTGTTTGTCCCGGAGAATTTGCCGGCCATCCGGGTGCTGGAATTATTCAAAAAATATAAGACGAAATTTGGAATGGTCGTCAGTGAATACGGTGATATTACAGGTATCATTACCCTGCATGATCTGACCGAAAGTATTTTTGGCGATATTCTGGAGGAAGGGGAAGAACCTGAAGCCGGCATTGTGGTCCGGAAAGATGGGAGTTTCCTGGTAGACGGGGCTATGAATGTGGATGATTTTATGGATGAAATGGGAATTGTGCTTTACGAGGATATCGAAGGGCAGGATTTTACAACTTTAAGTGGAATGGCGATGTTTTTTCTCAGAAGCGTTCCGAAGGAAGGGGATGTGTTTTACTATCGCAATTTAAAGTTCGAAGTGGTGGATATGGACAGTAGCCGGGTAGATAAATTATTGGTTACAAAAACAAAGGAATTATCCGATTAAAATATGGTATATGAATAAAAAGGATGCAAAAGTAAAAGAAACACTGTGCGGAAACGATTTCGTTATGAAATCTTTGGCAATGAGCAGGAGTGCAGAAACAGACGAATATGGCAGAAAAAACTATCATACGGTATTTGTACAGGACGAACTTGCAGTTTTATACGTGGATTTGGAGGGAGAATGGGAAGGAGAAAAAGAGATAGAAGCGGAACTGAGATTTGCTTTATTTCAGTTAAAAGAGAAGGGGGCTGTTTGTCTGGGAGAACAAATAAGTAAATTAAAGTTGGGTCCGGGAAAATGTCAGTGGAAAAGTTGTGGGGAATTTCGGGCTTTGCAGTTTGGAGATTCTGTGTTTTCTGAAGGTATATATGGGATAGTGGCCCGATGCGGGGAGAAAAGTATACAGTCGGAACCCTTTTATGTTATAGAGGGAAAAGGAGATCCTGCTTCTTATTTCCGGGTTGTACAGGTAGGAGTAGATAAGTGTTGCCCGGAAACAGAGGAGGAAGCTAAACGGAGAGCTCATTCTTATTCCTGTTTGGATATCAGTGGTTTGGAAAGTATTTGCTTTTATTTTTTGGCAGAAAATCAGGTGAAGCGGGAATGGGTATATGAATTTGTAATTCAGCTTACCGGATCGGACGGCTGGGTAAAGGTAAGACGAATCGTAAGAGGAAAACAATTTGTTCAGGGAGAAGAGGGTAAATTGTATTTATGTTTTACCGTGGATCTGGGAGAAAAGAGAGAGCATTTTTGGGAGAAAGGGGAATATACCATACAGGTATTTTGTTTTGAAAAACCGGTAGTAAGACTGAATTTTGAAATTGGAGATAAAGATATTCCTTATGTCTACACTCAGGAATTATATCGAAAGGATGCTGTAGTGTCCGCTTCTGCCTATTCGGGGAATATTGTGAAAAAAGAGGAGGTTCTGGATCAGCTGTACCGTTTGGTCGGTCTCAGGAAAGTAAAGGAAGAGATTACCCGTATTTGTGAATATGCAGACTTCATACAGATGCGGCGGAAAAGTGGATTTAGTGACGATGCTCCCTTATTCCACATGTTATTTACCGGTTGTCCTTCTGCCGGAAAGAATACCGTAGCAGAGATTATAGGACAACTGTTTTGTTCCTTGGGAATTTTATCAAATGGAAAAGTAAACCGTTATGGGCGGGATAGCTTTCTCAGGGAAGGATATGCAGCAGAAGAACAATTGTTACGGAAAGCAATCAAGGAAAGTGAAGGAGGGATTTTGTTTATTGACCGGGCGGGGGAATTATATGATGAGGCTCAGCCTCAGGACCGGGGACGTATTGTGATTCAGTTATTGCTGCAGATTATACAACATGAAAAATTGGAATTGATTGTTATTTTATCCGATACGGAAGAGACACTGGGGGCGGTAAAAGGGGAATTTCCGGAAATAGGGAAATATTTTCCGCGACAACTTTGTTTTGAAAAATATTCCCTGGAAGAATGGATGGAAATTGCGCGTCAGAAATTGGAGAAACGTCAGTACCGTCTTAGTCCGGCAGCAGCGGATAAGTTTTTCAAATGGCTGAAGAAGCAAGCAGTAAGAGGATCTGATTTTGCAGATGAACATTTTATAGATGATCAGTTGGAAATTATGGTTCAGAATATGGCTGAACGTCTGATGGGAGGAGGAAAGCGGGAGTTGACGGAAGGAGAAATGGTTTTGATACGGGAAGAGGATATTATACTGGAGGCAGAAGAATCTCCTAAAGATTCTTTGGAAAGACTGACGAATTTAGTGGGAGCTTCTCAATTGAAAAAAAGTATTATACAACATTTGAATTATGTTTATTTTCTTCAGGAAAGACGAAAACAAGGATATGAAGAAGAATTACCGCCATTACATATGGTATTCGGGGGAAATCCCGGAACAGGTAAACTGACGGTAGCAAAAATGCTGGGAGAGATATACTATTCTGCCGGTATTTTGAGCCGTCCGGCAGTTATTGTCCAGAATGTCCGGAATTTTGCGGGAAATGGGAATATATCTCCGGAGCAAGTTATAATCCCGCTTATGGAAGCAGCGGAAGGAGGGATTCTCTATCTGGAAAATGCCGCTTCGTTTTTGGAAACTCCTGTAGGAATAAGTTATTTTGAAGGAGTTTTGTCTTTTATTTCTCCGGAAGTTCATCAAGGTACTATTGTTATTTTAGCCGATTATCCGGAAGAAGTGGAGAAGATTTTTCAAACGAACCCGGGAATAAAGGATTACTTTCCTTATCGATTTGATTTTATGGATTATACCCGTGAAGAATTATTTGCAATTATCGACCGGAAATTGAAGGAGAAGAAATATATCCTGCATCCGAGAGCCCGGGAGGCTTTCGGGAAATTGATAGATAAGGCTTTTGAAGTAAAGGATAAGCATTTTGGAAATGCTTTGTGGGTGGAAAGACTGGTGAATACGACCATTCATAGAATGTCTGAACGGCTGATGCATATTCGTCAGAAACGGGAATTAACCCGTAAGGAATTGACAACAGTGATGACAGCCGATATTCCTGTGAATTCCTTGGAAATCCCGGAATTTGTAAAAGACAATTTTGATGAAGAGGAAATTGA
>JAEXFF010000072.1 GCA_023400335.1 Bacteroidota bacterium | reverse complement strand
GCATAAAGTCGGCTCCCAATTCACGGCCCCATTTTTTTGCAGTTTCCAAAGATACGTACCCTTTATTCTGATCTTCCCGTTCTGCCCTCAATTCCTCCCGCTTCGCACCAGCCTGCACTAAACGTACATTACCATTATCCAAAATAGCTTTTTCAATATCTTTAATAAAAGTTTCTGCATCTATATGTTCATGGCTTTTATTCTGTATGGTCCCAACGACAACGACCGGAAGTTTTCCACTATGCGTACTCTCGTAATTCAAAATCCACCTCCCGGATAATAAATCCTGAATCATATTAGCAGATACCAAACGGGAATCAGTATCATTCCATCTTCCGCTTAAATCCACCACTTCATTACTATCAATACGGACCACTTTCCGATTAGAACTACAACTGATAAACGAAAATAAAAATCCCCATGCCAAAATTATAAATACTATTTTTTTCATATACTCTGTTTTAAATAAGTTTATTTTTATACGTTTATTTCTGATACTGTTACCGGAGTTTTACAGCTATTTTCTATTTTACAACTTTTATGCCAATCATCTGTCGCCAGTACCGGAATCCGATCCGAACCATTTATAAGACCCTCCCTATCATAATTCCGGTCTGACTGGGAATTTTTTTCATGTACGCCGACAAAGGCAATTTTGATAAAATTACTTTTCCCATACTGCTGGAAGCGTGTAAAAGATATACTTTATCCCCTTTTTTTACAGCTATTCCCACATGTGAGGTATCCAGTCCCTTAATACCGGTAGTAATTAAAATAATATCTCCGGACTGTATATTATCTTGAATCTCCTCAATAGTATTCTTAGGTATATAAAAATACGTCCTTTTACAAATAGACTCCTCTATTTGTTTCATTTGAGGTATTAAAAGCGAATCCCGGAGAAAAGCCGGATACCTGAAATAGTTTTTCGTCATAAAAAAGATATCCAGCGGATAATCAATCCCCCCGCATTCCCGGGTAATATCTTTCAAATACCCCTGCCGCTGCATTTCATATAACCAATCACTCGAATAATGAAGTCTCGAAGCATATCCCTCTATTTTTCCATCCCGGTACCGTATTTTTCTTAGATTATCTATAAATAAAGGAATAGCTGATTCTTCATAAACATCTAGAAAAGCCAGAGCTAAGGTATTCTCAACAAAAGTCACACAATCCAGTTCCCTTAAATTAACAATCAGTTCTTCCTGTAGCTTCCCCTCTAAGGTCCCAACCCGGTAAGGTCTTTCTAAAAAAAATACCCCGATTAAAGGAATCCGTTCGTGGACCGGTAAATGAGCCAGGTTCCGGACACGGGCATAACTCCAGAAATCTTTCAGGACCAAACTGTCCGCTGATTGCAAAGGATTAGCTTTTAATCCTATCATTCCGCTGATCCACAAAAGCAAAAATAATCCAATCGTTCTCATCGTTTTACTGATCCTTCCACTTTACAAAAGGAGATTTTATCAAAAAAGAATTATAATAACAAGGGTTTCCTGTGACTTCTTTTCCCAACCATTCCGGTTTTATAAAAACCTCATCTTCCGATAAAAGCTCTATTTCTGCAAGTATCAGACCTTCGTTATCCCCATGAAATTCGTCTACTTCATAAAGATGATCTCCTGCCCGGACGAGATAACGGGATTTATCGATTACTCCCGGTTCACAAATTTTCAACAGTTCCCGCGCTTCTACCGGTAAAATTTCTTTCTCCCATTCAAAGCGGCTTACCCCTTTTGCATCCGACTTTCCCTTTATCGTCAGATAAGCTTTTTCTCCATACAGCCTTACCCTTACAGTCCTTTCCGGCAAAGAAGACAAATACCCCTGCACAATAGGCACAACCTGATAAGCAAAAGATTTAAATTCCCCTTTCACCAGAAACTTTCGCTCTATCTCTTTCATTTTCACTCTTTTTATAAGCTTGAACTATTTTACAAATATAAAGAAAAAGGAAATGCTCCCCAAGTTCCCGGTCATTTTCTAACTGCAAATAACGAAAGCCCTAAAAGGTATCTTTTTTCAGACATAAAAAAACTGCCAGAAACTAAATTCTGGCAGCTTATTTCTATTATAATATCCTAAGTTAAATAGCCGTACTGAATTGTTCCAGAAAACGGATATCATTTTCAAAAAACAGACGTAAATCTTTTATTCCGTACTTCAACATTGTAATACGCTCAATTCCCATTCCCAAAGCAAAGCCCGTATATTTTTCTTTATCAATACCATTGAGTTCCAATACATGGGGATCCACCATTCCACACCCCAAAATCTCTAACCAGCCGGAACCCTTACATACGTTACATCCCTGCCCGTGACAAAGCGTACAGGATACATCCATCTCTGCCGAAGGTTCCGTAAAAGGGAAATAGGAAGGACGAAGACGGATCTGTGTATCCGGACCAAAAAGTTCTTTGGCAAAATAAGTAAGCGTTTGCTTTAAATCGGCAAAAGATACATTTTCATCGATATAAAGTGCCTCAATCTGATGGAAAATACAATGAGCCCGGGCAGAAATAGCTTCATTTCGGAATACTCTTCCCGGAGTTACCAAACGGATAGGCAATGCATGAGTCTCCATATCCCGGACCTGTACAGAAGAAGTGTGTGTATGCAAAACAATGTCAGGATGTTTTTCTATGAAAAAAGTATCCTGCATATCCCGGGCAGGATGTTCTTCCGGGAAATTCAATGCTGAAAAATTATGCCAGTCATCTTCAATTTCAGGACCTTCAGAAATAGTAAATCCCAATTTATCAAATATAGATAGAATTTCATTCCGTACGATAGACAAAGGATGCCGTGTTCCCAAATGTATAGGATCACCCGGTAAAGTAAGATCTAAACCTGACTTTCCGCTATCAGAATTGCAAAGCCGCTCTTTTAATTCATTAATTTTATTCAAGGCAACCGTCTTCAGTTCATTGAGCGCCTTCCCGATCTCTTTCTTCTGTTCCACAGGCACGTTCTTAAAATCCTCAAATAAAAGAGCAATGGTTCCTTTTTTACTCAAATGCTTGATCCTGAATTGCTCTACTTGCTCAGGAGTTTCCGCCGTAAAAGCATTTATTTCCGACGTCAGTTCTTTAATCTTATCTAACATTTGTATCTTCTTTTAATTACCGAGGCTACAAAGTTAGAAAAAATATGGAGATTGTACTACTCTGAATCAAAAGG
>JAEXFF010000005.1 GCA_023400335.1 Bacteroidota bacterium | reverse complement strand
GATCCAACCTGATGATGGGAATTGGAAACACTTTGATTGAAGCAAGTAATGTTGCAGGAAGCTTTGAGAGTAATTCCACTTCCTCTGGAAAAGTTTTTATTCCTGATTCTGGTTCATCGACTCAATCACGAAATTCAAGTGCAAAAAATGGTAAATATATTAATTATGGAAATTATAGAAGTTTAGATAATGCATATGACAAATGGGAAAGTCGTTTAATTCATATGAAAACTTATCCTGAGAAATATACTGAACAAGAGTTTAAAGAAGTTCCTTCCATCCAACGCAAAATGAAAGATATTCGTAAAAAAAATTACGGTAATGGGTGGGACTAGACCAAAATCAACGTGGGAAGATTGGATTCCTGGTTCTTAGAAAATTAAAGAAATATTATTGCTATTATGTAATCTATATCTTCGTATTTTATCTTATTGTTTGTTTGGCTAAAATAAGTAAATTTAATTCGTTTGACTTAACCTGTTTTTTTCCGGATACGTTGAAAAGATAGATGAGAAAATCTATTTATTAAAAAAGAAGACGATGGAAACGAAAACGAACAAACAGGAAACTGCTGCAAAAAGAGATGGCGGCAAATTCAGGGAATTTTTCATAGATCAGTTGAAGGACATCTACTGGGCAGAAAAAGCCCTGTGTGAAGCATTACCTAAGATGGCAAAGGCTGCAACGAGTGAAAAACTGGCCAAAGGTTTCGAGAAACATACCAAAGAGACTGAAGAACAAGCCAGAAGACTGGAAAAAATATTTGAACTTATGGGAGAGAAAGCTGAAGCTAAGAAATGTGAAGCTATGGCTGGGCTGGTAAAAGAGGCCGAAGAAATCATCAAAGAAACGGAGGAAGGCACCTATACCCGCGACGCAGGTCTGGTCATTGCCGGACAGAAAGTGGAGCATTATGAGATTGCTTCCTACGGTGCATTGGTTACTTTTGCTGAACAGATGGGTGAAACGGAGGTGGCTGAATTACTGAAACAGACACTGGAGGAAGAAAAAAATACGGATATAACGCTGACGACGATTTCGGAAGATCAGGTGAACGAAAAGGCTGTTCAGGAATAATTCCGGTAGATGGAGAACCAGCTTGTGATTCGGCAATCGCGTAAAAAAGCATCGGTGGTCACTTTCGTGAGCCCGGTCTTTGCCGTTATTGGTTGGCTGTTCCTGCAGTATGCCGGCAATACTACGGCGGGATGGAGTTTTATGATTCTTGCTGGTATGTGCCTGATTTATGGAATCGGTATATGGTCCGACCGGAAACCTTATCTGATTCTGACGGAACAGGGGATTACAGAGCTATCGGTGATCCGGGAAGAAATCAAATGGGAGGCGATCCGGCAAGTGGGTGATTTTTACTTCAGGGGACAATTTTTTGTCTGCCTGTTGGTTGACCGGGATTATAAACCCGATTTGATCCGTCCCACTTGGTTTTATCGGCTGGATCGGTTGTATGCAAGGGAAAACCTCAAAGCCCTGTACATCCGTCCCGGTATTCTGGAGGTTAGTTCTGCCCGTTTGATCAGGATGATCAACCGCTTGAGGGAAGCCGATACTGTCACCCGATTGGCTTTATTACAAAAGCCATTGAAAAATTGGTAGTTCTTGAAAATATAAACAGCCTGCCTGGCGATTAGAAAGTCAGACAGGCTGTTTTTTGGTATCTTTTGGTTTGCTTCAGTCGGTCTGATAAACAAACTCTCTGTTACGGGCGTTATACATAAAATAAATTAGCGAATATGGATCAAATAGTAAATTTATCGGACTCAGTAAATGATAGAAAGGAAGCGGCAGACTTGATCCTGAGAGATCGGCTGGCACTTGTACGTACAAAACTAGCCAATGAACGGACTCTTTTTGCGTATGTCCGCACCTCGCTGTATCTGCTGACTGCAGGCGTCGGGATTCTGGAAATCGACAGTATCCGTCACTTGAAAATTATTGCTTATGTGAGCCTCTTTTTCAGTATTTTTTTATTCTTCCGGGGATTACTGAGATTTTGGCAACTGGGTAGGCGACTGAGAGACTATGTTCCGAAAGGTCCTTTCCTCCATGATATTCCGGAACAGCCAGAAAATTGACCGACGTATATCTTTTCCCATAAAATACGGGAATTAATGTTAATATATTGTCCCGTATAACTGGATATACAGGAAAGAACGTCAAATCTTATAGATTATTTCAGAGTTGCGCCGTAAAATCAATAGGTAAAACAACCGGGAGGGAGGCTTAGACCCCCTTTTTTGTGTCTCCTGAAAAGGAATAGGGAGAAAATAATTTTTCCGGAAAAGCAGAAAAGCGGAATCTTATTTTTATTTTTACCCAGTCTGTGGGAAATAACTAAAAGCGGGAGGTAACATGAAAACCAGTATTTTATCCGGGATAATTCTATTCTTTTTTGCGGCGGTGTGGCTGATGGCCTGTAACGACGGCGAGGATGAATGGTACAGCAGCATGAAGGATGGCGGACCTTTTATGTCAGGCAACCAGGTGAGATTCTATTATGTAGATGCGGAAGGAAACGATCTGATCGACCGGAATGATCCCACTACTTTTCCGGTCAGCAGTGACACGTTGACCGACGTACAACCTGCTGTCTCGGATATATATACGCCGGAGGAGACTTACGCTGAATACAACAACCGGATCAACAGTGTGTTTTTTTCCGAAAAAGAATCGTTGAATGAATTTTTCACCTTTGCCTATGGCGATTCCCGGCAAAGTACCCATACGTTTTATGTCTATTTCAGAGGTAAATGCGACACTATGGAAGTGACTTATCGGTATGATGGTTATAAAGTGACGGATGTCATCTGCAACAGACTGATCTATTCCAGTCAAATACTGTCCTGGAAAGTAAACGGACAAACCGTCTATTCTTTAGATACGTGGAAACATGGAATAAATCACTGCAAGGTATATCTCCAAAAAGATGCTGATGGCAATACCGTTTCCGTTACGTTTAGGCCTTAAACTGCAGGGGACGGAAGTTTTGTGCTATAAGTCGGAATCCCTGTCTCCGTACATTATTCTTTTCCCGGCTTTGTCAGCGAGCGATATTGCGCTTGTTTGTATTTGGGGAGTTTGCGGATGACTTCATCGACCGAGTGGAGAATGAGTTTACAGATAAGGGCGTCAGGGATGTCACTTTCGAGACGGACGGTGATCCAGTATTTCTTGTCAGAATGGGGGCCGAAGTAAATCCCAGTGTATTGTTCCATCAGTTCTGCCGATTTTACAGGGTCGCATTTCATGTTGGCCCAGAAGAGGCCATCTCTGGTGCGCAGAGGAGCATAGGTAAACATTTTATCCATGATCTTGTAGACCAAAGTTGTGTCGTCGAACGGCAGGCATTCTTCCGCACCCTTCACCGAGAGGCAATATTCCCTGAATGTTTCGATGTCCATAGCTGATCTGGTATTAATGATGCAAATATAAGATTTCATTCGGATAAAATTGTTTTATCTTCGTATCGTCAATAAAGAAAAATATGGATTCGGAACATTTTAAAGCATATCAACGGAAGCTGTATCCGCTCGGAGAGGAGATACTGAACCGTTTATTGGAGAAGATGGAGGAAGTGCGGTTCGGAAAAGGGGAACAGGTAGTGACGGAAGGGAGGCGGACGGATTCCGTATATTTTGTAAAGGAGGGGTTGGCGCGGGTATATATTTTGCGCGACGGCAGGGATATGACGATGTGGTTTACCGGAGAAGGGGAGATGCTGGCCGGTTCAACGGAAAAAGTCTCTCCTCTGAATGCTGAAGTGCTAGAAGACAGTGTGTTACTGAGGATATCTGTGGGGCAGCTGGAAGAACTGTTCGGGCAGTCGCTGGAACTGGCGAACTGGGGACGGAAACTGGCGGAGCATTATTTGTCAGAATACGAGCATTATTTCACTTACTACAGCGGTACCGAGGCGCGGGCACAATACGAACGGCTGATGCGCGAATATCCGGACCTGATCCGAAAAGTGCCCCTGAAGCATATCGCTTCATACTTGCAGATCACACCCCAGTCGCTGAGTCGCATTCGGGCAAAAAAATGATGGTACGAGGCTATTTATTACACCCCGTGTCTCTATGACTGATCCCGGCAAATGCAGTCTATCAGATGGTCGTTGACAAAGCCTGAAGCCTGCAGATGAGCGTAACAAATCGTAGTTCCGAAGAATTTAAATCCACGTTTTTTCATATCCCTGCTCATCGCATCGGATTCGGGAGAGGACGCTGGTATCTCGCTCAATGACCGGAATGTGTTGACAATCGGTTTCTGGCCGGGAAAGAACGAGAGGGTGTAGTTGTAAAAACTACCGAACTCCTTTTGTATGTCTAGGAACAGCCTTGCATTGGTGATGGCCGATTTGATTTTCAGACGGTTTTTTACAATACCGTCGAATTGCATCAGCCGCTCGACGTCTTCGTCGGTCATTTGTGCCACTTGTGCGGCATCGAAGTTACGGAAGGCTTTGCGATAGGCTTCCCGCTTTCGGAGGATAGTGATCCAGCTCAGTCCGGCTTGGGCGCTCTCCAGCACGAGGAACTCGAATAGCTTCTTATCGTCGCTCACCGGTTTCCCCCATTCCTCGTCGTGGTATTTCATATACAATTCGTCGGTTTTGCACCAACCACAGCGTCCGTTTATAATATCCTGCATAATCATTCCATTTGTAATACGGAGTAAAGATAGTAAATATATAGCGTCGTATCAAATATTTAGCACCAAATGAAGCACTGGAGGGGAATGTCATGTCCGGAAGATTTTAGTATTTGGAATGTTCAGACATCCTTCCCGGTTTTGTAACAAGAGAAGCTTGATTTTTGTTTTCTTTATGGCAGGAAGGATTGGGAATGAAGTGCTACTTGACGGCAGTAAACTGCATCTGTTGTTATTGAAAAATGAGCATGGAAAGAGAAATAAAAGATATTCTTTTGGAAATAAAAGAGTTATTGGAAACCGTAGATAGTGAAAGCCATTGGATTTCTATTCTCAAAAGATTATATGCAGACAATGTTTCGCCTTGGGATTATTGGCTGAGAGAAATACAGAGTTTATACGGGGGAATGGGCTCATTTACAGATTTGATTTTAAGGAAAAACGGAGTTATTTGTAAAGATGAGAATAAGAAGCTGGGCTTACTTTGTGGAAAACTTTACGAAAGCGTGACAAAAGGTTTTGCAGAGTTGCGGAATTTAACAAAAGAAAGCCGGTAAACGGGCCTGCCCTCTTGACTGTTGGTTGGCTAGCGGGCATGCATATTTATAACCCTATTACGATAGGGAGAAAAGCATTCGTTCTGTTTCTCCGGCAAAAAGACTGTTCCCTGTGCCAGCCGGCTGATCAAAGTGCGCTGAACTATTTCGCCTCTGCTTGGGCTGCGGTAGAGAATATCCTACTGGCGGCAACAGCCGAGGGACTGGCATGCGCTTTTCGTATCCCCATCGGTAATGAACCGGAACACGTAAAGCAAACGGTGGGTGCGCCCGAAGGATACGAGTTTACCTGCTTCCTTTCCATCGGCTATCCTGCTGAAAACGCGCCTCTTTGCAGGCAGAAGGAAATCAATATCGTCGACAGAATACACTGTAACGTATGGTAAGCTGACAGCAGGCGAAGAGCAGCAGGATATGTCTTCCCGGGCGAGATACTGGAAAACATAGTTTTAACCTGCCTGCGAAAAACTGTAATCTGCTTACGGAATTTGTCGGTAAATTCGGTTGGGGCTGCTATGCCCCTTTCCTTTTCTTATCCGGCAGGCAATTCCGGGCGGGGCTTGTACCGGGTGAAAAGAGCGTGCGGGAAAGGGTATTATTTACCCTATGTTAATTTTTCCCTTATCTGGACACCGTATCTTTGTAAACGCAAAAAAGACGAAGAAAAATGATGCAGAGTAAGGATTTAAGTTTGAATCGGGAGCACGCAGAATTGACCGAAGGGAATATTTCCCGTTTGTTCGTAAAATATGCAGTGCCGGGAGTGATTGGATTGCTATTTCTGGGGATACAGGCGGTGATTGATGGGATTGTGCTGTCACATTTTGTCGGGGCACGGGCGCTGGCAAGTGTGAGTCTGATCCTGCCGTGCTATAATTTTATTATAGCGGCGGCTCTGGTGACCGGAATTGGTTGCCAGACGCTGATTGGGTTGAGTCTGGGAAAGGCGGATCGGCAGCGGGCCAGCCATGCCTTGACGACAGCTTTTATGTTTCTTGCGGTGTTTTCCGTTGTGGGGAGCTTGCTGATCTTCTGGCTGGCTCGGCCGATTGCTATGGGACTAGGTGCGGATGTGGAACTAGTAGAAGGTTCAGTAGATTATATCCGGACGCTGGTGCCTTTCTTTCCGATGCTGAGTCTTATGTTCCTGGGGGATTATATGATGAAGATTGAGGGATATCCGGCTTTGGCTACCCGGATTATGAGTGCTACAGTGATCCTGAATATCCTGCTCGATCTGTTGTTTGTCGGTCACTGGGGCTGGGGTATTACCGGGGCGGGACTAGCCACGGGTATTGCCTTTACAGTAGGGGCTTGTTGCAATGTGCCGCCGATGTTCAATCGCTGGCGGACGGTGTACGTGCAGCGAGGCCGTTTCCGGTGGGGCTTGCTGGGACAAATGCTTTATAATGGCTCGTCAGAAGGGATTTCCGAGCTGTCAGCGGGGATTTCCGTGTTTATGTTCAATTTGGTATTAATGCATTATATAGGGGCGGATGGGGTAGCTGCTTTTACGGCCTTAGAATATATCCTGTTTATCGGTGTGACTATTTTTCTGGGGATCGCGGACGGGGTGATCCCGATCGTGAGTTATAATTACGGCAACGGCTGCTGCGAACGGGTACGGGCTGTAGGGACATTGGCTGCCTGGACGAACTTGGCGATCGGTTTGATACTGTTTGTCATCCTATGGATAGGTGGGGAGCAGGTGGTAAACTTGTTTTTCAATGAGGGCGAAACCGGAGTGATGAAGCTTGCCGTGAAAGGGGCAGCACTGTATGCCTTTGCCTTCTTGTTCAACGGTTTTAATATCCTGGTTTCCGGTTATTTTACGGCAATCGGAAATGCCAAATGGTCTGTGGTGATCTCCTTGATGCGTGGGCTGGTGTTTATCGCCTTGGGTATTTACTGGTTTCCCCGCTGGTTCGGGTTGGAAGGGATCTGGTATGTCATTCCTGCGGCGGAATTCTTTACCTTGCTGGTTGCTCTGTTTTTGCTCCGTAAGGATAGTATGCTGAGACCGGTTGTCGCTGTGAAAAGAAAGCTGTGATAGTATAGTTTCTGTAAAAAATTGCAATCTTTGTAAAGATTTAGAATGCAAGTTATGAAAGACTCGTGACGCGTACGGACCATAGTAGGTGTATCGGTTGTATTCGGATTTCCGATGTGGAGTGTTTGTCTCAGCTATGGTCAACTAGGGGTGGATACCGTTGGAAAATAGTTTTCCGGCATAGAAAAAATGAGGAGGTAAAGGAAGAATAAAGATTAATCAGCAAATTGTGAACTGGAAGGAGATATTCGATGAATGGAATCCGTGGCACGGTTGCACAAAGGTCAGTCCCGGGTGTCGCTATTGCTATGTCTACCGTCAGGATGAGATGTACGGAGCAGAGGGCAGCAGCAGTGAGGTGCGGAAGACAGCGAATTTCAATCTGCCGCTAAAACGAAAACGCGATAAAAGCTATAAGATACCGTCGGGAAAAGTGGTATTTACCTGCTTTACCTCGGATTTTCTGGTGGAGGGAGCAGATGAATGGCGGCCGGAAGCCTGGAGGATGATTCGTGAACGCGACGACCTGATGTTTTATTTTTTCACCAAACGTATCACCCGTTTAGCTGATTGTCTCCCAGAGGACTGGGGTGAAGGTTACGACAACGTGATCATCGGCTGTACTGTGGAAAATCAGGCGATGGCGGAGCTGCGTCTACCGATATTCCATTCGCTTCCCATCAAGCACAAGGCTATTATCGCAGCGCCCCTGCTGGAACGCATCAATCTGCGATCGTGGCTGGATCGTTCGATCGAAGAAGTATCGGTGAGCGGTGAATCGGGTGCTTCCGCCCGGGTTTGCGATTATGACTGGATCCTGGATCTTCGGCAGCAATGTATCGGGAAAGACGTGCCCTTCCGCTTCCACCAGACCGGAGCCAAGCTGCTGAAAGATGGCCGGTTGTACCGCATTCGTCGTCCTTTCCAGATCGCGCAAGCCCGTAAAGCTGGCATCGACTACCGTATCGGCGAGAATTTTATGCCGGAATCTCCGTCTATCAGAAAGAAATCCTAAGCCCTAGGATCGTGGGATATGCTAAAGTCCTAAGGCTTCCTGTTCTTTGCGGGGAAAATTTTTTACGACGATCTCATAAGATTTTCTTACCAGTTCTTCAATTTCCCGGTCCGGCACATCCTGATTAAAATAAACGCTGATCCAGTGCTTTTTGTTCATATGCCACCCGGGTCTTATGCCGTTGTATTTGTCCTGCAATTCCTGCCGTTCACCGGGATCACATTTGATGCAGCAAAAATCGAACACTTTGATGTTGACAAAACAGAACCATTTGTCAAGTACGTAAAAGCAGAGAATGTCTTGACTGTAACGGTCTGTTACCTCAAGAAACGGCATTTTTTCATGTACACCTTTGAAAGAAAGACAATATTCTCTGAATTCCTGTATGTTCATTTTATCAAGGCTGAAAGAATAGGCGAAAATACAGATTAAATTTGATTTTCCAATGAACGTTTGCCGTAAATGCGTGAAGCCGGTAAAACCTCTGCGAACGATAGTTCCTGATTGTAAGTCATATACATGGGGTAGTATAGCACAAAACCCCCGTCCCCGGGTGTTGTAAGTTAAACATTATGGAAAGATGTACGTATTTATCAGATGTATTAAAAGAGTATTAATTAGAGGAATATGAAACTCTTAAAGATTATACAGCGGGTGCATTTGGGGATGGCTGTGGTGAAATGTATTGCTGTTTTATTGGCTTATTTTTTTGGTTTCTATGTAACCGGGCGTTTTCATGAGGAGTCGGGATTTATTGGAGCAATCCTGGCTTGTACTTCTGCAATTGTTGTTTTACAGGATAAAGATTTGAAGAATTCTTTGCATGACGGCTGGCTAAGGGTTTTGGGGACTTTTATCGGAGCTTTGATAGCCTGGATTTATTTGTCTTTCTATTCGTTTTCGGTTCAGGGGATGATACAGGCTGTTTTTGTTCTGGAAGTTGTCTGTATGTTATTAAATGTACCGGATAATGGAAAAATGGCA
Organism: Bacteroidota bacterium; assembly: GCA_023400335.1. Lineage (GTDB taxonomy): Bacteria > Bacteroidota > Bacteroidia > Bacteroidales > Marinifilaceae > Culturomica. Next base: position 576 of record JAEXFF010000005.1, on the reverse strand, counting down.
ACGATCACCTTAGTCGTTATTCTTATTATTTCGCATGAATATCCGGACTTGCCGCCCTGGGAAAATGGATTGCTGCGCTTCAGTGAAGCTGCTGTCGGTGCAGGCATCGGGATTTTTATGGTCTGGGTGGAATATATATTTCAGAAATTACTGGCCGTCTGGAAAGACATCGATATTCCGGAAAAGAGAATATAATTTTTCTTTTTGAGGTATTTCCTGAGAAAAGCGGTTGAATACAAAAGGAGTATCGTATAAGAATTGAAATATTCTTAAAGTCCGGACAAAAAGAGAAATGTCAACTTTTGAAATAATTTACTACTTTTGGTGTAATGTTTATAAATGCGTGGTTATGAAAAAGTACATTTCTGAAATGATCGGGACAATGGTCCTGGTTTTAATGGGCTGTGGAAGTGCTATATTTAATGGTGGATGTGGTACGACCGCCCAAGTGTTAACGGTAGCTTTTGCTTTTGGCCTGTCGGTAGTTGCAATGGCTTATGCCATTGGAGGGATCTCGGGTTGTCATATCAATCCGGCCATTACCTTGGGATGTTGGCTGTCAGGACGGATGAAGAG
>JAEXFF010000341.1 GCA_023400335.1 Bacteroidota bacterium | reverse complement strand
CTACTTTACGTCTGACATACGGAAAAGTGAAAAGTTATCAGCCCCGGGATGCTGTATTTTACGATTATTATACCACATTGACAGGGGTTATGGAAAAAGAAGGGCCTAAAGGAGGAGAGTTTGAAGTACCGTCGCGTTTAAAAGAACTTTATCAAAACAAGGATTTCGGTCCCTACGGGCAAGATTATTTGGTGACTTGTTTTATTACAGATAATGATATTACAGGCGGTAATTCCGGTTCTCCGGTTATCAATGCCAACGGAGAATTGATCGGAGCTGCTTTTGACGGGAATTCGGAAGCGATGTCCGGTGATATCGATTTTGAAGAGAACCTGCAAAGGTGTATCAATGTGGATATGCGGTATGTTTTATTCATCATTGATAAATATGCTGGTGCTAAAAATTTGATCGACGAAATGACGATAGTAAAGTAAGGGGATAATAAGTCTTATAATATAGAACACTTAAATTAATGCAATTATGAAAAATCTGGATTGGAGTCAGTTGTCTTTCGGCTATACAAAGACGGATTACAATGTACGTTGTTATTATAAAGATGGTCAGTGGAGTGCTCCGGAGGTAAGTGATTCTGAGATGCTCAGTATTCACATGGCCTCTACTTGTTTACATTATGGACAGGAAGCTTTCGAAGGGATGAAAGCTTTCCGCGGGAAAGATGGAAAAATCCGATTGTTCCGTTGTGAAGAAAATGCTAAGCGCATGCAGAATTCTGCCGATTATGTTATGATGAAAGCTCCTTCTGTAGAGTTGTTTAAAGAAGCTGTGGTGAAAGCTGTAAAATTGAATGAAGGATATGTACCACCATACGAATCAGGAGCTAGTTTATATATCCGTCCCTTGTTGATTGGAGTAGGTGCCCAAATGGGAGTAGCTCCTGCAAAAGAATTTTTGTTTGTCGTATTTGTTGCACCGGTAGGCCCGTATTTTAAGGCAGGTTTTAAACCGACAAAAGTGATGCTGGAACGGAAATACGACCGGGCTGCTCCGAACGGAACAGGACATATCAAAGTAGGGGGGAATTATGCAGCAGGGATGCGCTCCGGGGAAATAGCCCATCAAAAAGGATATTCTACCGCTATATTCCTGGATTCGAAAGAAAAGAAATTTATTGATGAGTGCGGACCGGCTAATTTCTTTGGAATTAAGAATAATACTTATATTACTCCCTATTCCCATACGATTCTTCCTTCTATTACCAATGCCAGTTTGATGGTATTAGCTGAAGACATGGGATTAAAAGTGGAACGCCGTCATATTCCGGTAGAAGAATTGGAAACATTTGAAGAAGCCGGAGCTTGCGGTACAGCTGCTGTTATCAGTCCGGTAGGACAGATCGATGACGTGGAAAACAATAAGAGTATTCATTTTGGTAAACCCGGCGAACCCGGCGAATGGTGTACAAAATTGTATAATCGCTTACGGGCTATCCAATACGGGGATGAACCTGATAAATTCGGCTGGATTACAATCATAGAATAAGAGCCGGAAACATACGAATTGAATTTGAGTATCCGGAGATTCGTTATTTCAGATAACAGAATTTCCGGATACTTATTTTTTTATAAATAATAGGATCTGTTTGTTTGGTTATTTACGAAAATTTCGTAGATTTGCGATATAATCGTAACTTGTTAAGGATTATGGAAAAACTGACTTTTCAGGAAGAAGAAATAATGCTGATTATTTGGCAGCTTAAAGAAGGAGTTATAAAAGATTTTTTGTTACAGATGCAGGAACCGCGTCCTCCTTATACTACGGTTGCATCTATCGTAAAAAATCTGGAAAAAAAGGGATATATAGCCGGAAAGCGGTATGGAAATACCTATGTTTATTCTCCGCTTATAGATGAAAATGATTATAAAGCAAAATTTATGTCGGGTTTTGTCCGGAATTATTTTGCCAATTCTTATAAAGATTTGGTTGCATTTTTTGCCCAAAAGCAGAAAATTTCGGCCAGTGAGTTAAAAGAAATTATTGATTTAATAGAGAAAGAATAGTCTGTAGAAACCGGGGTAAAATTATGGAAGCATTTTATATATATATTTTGAAAGTAAATATAGCTTTGGGGATATTCTGGCTTTTTTGTCATTTTGTATTTCTGCGGGATACTTTTATAGAACTGAAACGTGTTTGTCTGTTCACGGTTTTGGTTTTATCCTTTACTTATCCCCTTGTTGATTTTTCCGGATGGATTTTGCAAGAACGTACGTTTTTTTGGATAAATTATCTCTCCCCGGGAGAAAATTTAGAAATAATGCCTGTCATTCCTTTGGAGGAAGGAGTGAGCTGGGAAGCTATTTTGTGGAGTATCTATTTCGCGGGGGGTATCTTTTTAGGGATTCGTTTGAGTGTCCAACTGATTCAAATCTACCGCTTTGTCCGGAGGGGAAATGTCTTTACTTATTCCGGAGTGCGCATTATTTCTTTGAGAAGAGGAATCGCTCCCTTTTCTTTTTTTCATTGGATTTTTCTGAATCCTGAAGATTATTCCGATATGGAGAAGGAAGAAATTGTAACACATGAAAAAACGCATGTACAACAGTGGCATTCTGTCGACATGTTGTTCGGTGAAATTTTATGTATTTTATGCTGGTTTAACCCTTTTGCCTGGTTACTAAGACGGGAAATACGTCAGAATCTGGAATTTCTGGCGGATAAAAAAGTTGTTAAATCCGGATATAATCAGAAGAATTATCAATATCATTTATTGCGTTTATCCCATCAATCGGCTGCAGCTCAATTTACAAATAACTTTAATGTTTCACAGTTAAAAAAACGTATTATTATGATGAATAAAAAGCGAACGTCCCGCATAGGGCTTTTAAAATATGCTTTGTTATTACCGGTGACGGTAGGACTGATATTGGTTAGCAATAGGCAAACCTTGGCCGAAGTGATGTCCAAAACTTCTGTCCCGGAAGTAAAGACGGGAGAGAAAATTGCTATTCACGGTAAAGTTACGGATGAAAAGCATAATCCGGTTCCGGGTGCCATTATTGTAGTGAAGGGTTCAACGATAGGTACGGTTTCGGATGCTGAAGGGCAGTTTACTTTCAACGCAAAAGAGGGAGAAATACTCTGTGTTTTTTATGTCGGGAAGGAGATGCAGGAAATTCCGGTAAAAGGGGAATCGGATGGGAAAATGCAGATGGAAGTTGTCTTGAAGTCTGCCCCTCAGGTTTTGGAAGAAGTGCGGGTGCTCGGTTTAACCGGAGAAGAAGAATCGGTCAAAATGTATCCGGTCGAAGCTAATCCGGAGTTCCCCGGAGGCAAAGAAGCCTTAAAGCGTTTTTTGGCTCAGCAACTCAGCTATCCTGCTGAAGCGCGCACAAAAAACATTCAGGGGAAAGTATGGGTACAATTTGTAGTGAATGAAAAAGGAAAAATAATTCAGCCTCAAATCGTAAAAGGAGTAGATCCTTTATTAAATCAGGAAGCTTTACGGGTAGTAAGCCTGATGCCGGACTGGACTCCTGCACAACAGAATGGTGTTGCTGTAGAGGCAAGCTGTGTGCTACCCCTGGATTTTTCAATTCCGGTAAAACGGGACAGAATAAAGAATCCCCTTGTCGTTGTAGACGGAAAGCTTATGCCGGATGATTTCGATCTTAAATCTTTGCCTACTGGTCAGATTGAATCTTTTACAATTTTAAAGGGAGAAAAAGCCGTTGCTTTATATGGGGAAAAAGCGAAAGAGAGAGATGTAATGATTGTTACTTCCAAAAAAGCCCACTGACCTGCTGACGGCTGTTTATTAAAGAATAAATACGAAATCTCGTTCAGAGATTCCGTATTTATATTTTATCTTTCGTCTGGAATTTTCAGGTTTTCTCCATTTCCGTATTTTGTTTTCGATTTATTGTTTGGGCTTTCCGGATGTTTATATTTTAATAATTCTATAAATTCAGGAAAGATTCTGCCGGCCGTATATGTATTTTTATTCCTGAGTAAGAATAAAAACTTCGGCTGTTCCGTATTCTCCCACTTCTTTTTCCATAGGTGTCAGCGGACGAATCTGGAGGATTTCATCCGGACGTATATCTGTAAAATCGTTGGTTATTTCTCCGTTTATCACTAAAAGGGGATGGCCGGCTTTTCCCAGATTGTATTTGTACTCTTGATTATCGTATTTGAACGTCAATGTATGATTTTTATAAGAAATAAATTGGCCCAGACGACTGTCAGATGTAACGATCAGATAAGATTTCCGGGGATCTTTTTTGTCTCCGACAATCCGTACATCTCTTATTTTTTCAGGCATTGTAACTTCTTCCCCTTCAAATTTAACACCGTCAACAACGTAGATCATAGCGGAGTTTTGAGTGTTTATTTTGATTTTTGTCTTCCCGTTTTCTTCTGTGATTTGTATGGAATTTCCACGAATATCTACTCCACTTTCAAAAGGATTATAATTGTCGAAAATATCACTCATCATATTGAAATTCATTCCCATGGAACCGAATAGAGAATCTACATCCTGGAAGGGGTAAAGAGGAAACTGACCGGGCATGTTTTGCTTCCGTTCTCCAAACATTTCTCTGAAATTTTCCCGCATTTTCTGGGCCATTTCCTGCATTTGCCGGGACATATCAGCCATGTTGTCGTAATTGAATGAACGAAGGTAATGTTTATAGTTCTCGTTTTCAGGATTGAGGACTGAAAGTGAGTTTAATCCTTTTATATTTAAAGCTTTTGAAAGTAAAGCTATATTTTCGGTTTGAATATCTCCTTTTAACTCAATAATGTCCATCCGTTGAGGCGTTTGATTCCATACGACCAGTTCACTCAGCTTGTCCTGGTCCGTATGTGCATATATCCATTGTTTCCCGTTGGCTTCACTGTGACTTTTAATTAATTTGTATTTATCCGGATTATCTAATACGACTTTAAATTTGGAATCAATGTCTTCAGCAAAGTTTTTATTGCAATTCGTTAAATCTACTGTCAGAATATTGACTTCTTTCAGTTGCTTTAATAAGTTTTCAGCTTCCGGAGGAATGTTCTTTTTTTTGTAAAGACCGTATAGATTTTTATCCAGTTGAGTAACTGTAACATATTCTTTACCATGGTATTTAGCCATTAGTTTCCCCAATTGTGCCTGTGTACAAAAAGGGATTAACAAACTTACTGCAAGTAAAATAACAAACTTATTCATAACCCTTCTGATTTATATTAATTACATTTCAAATGATAGTTTTATTCAATAGCAATAATTAAATTTTTGTCTTCGTATAAAATCTTTTCTTTAGAAGAAGCCGGATTTTCCAGTACATTGCCGATTACCCGGAGGGCATCTTCAAAACGGGCCCGTTTCGTATTGTCTGAAAGTTGCAGGGAATTTGTTTCCGTAAAGGAAAGTCCTCCTTTGAGCGAGATGAGCAGTATGCCTGCTGCTGCAATGCTTCCTACTGTAATGTAAATCCGGCGTAGGGAAGATTTTTTCCGTTTCCGGATGCCCAGACGGATTTTTTCATTTAATCCGGCGGGTAAGGGAGTTTCCGGATAGGAAAGAGACAAAAAAGGATCTTCTTTCAAATATCCTGCACGGAATTGGGCTTTGAGGAATTTTTCTTCTTCCATACTGGTTTCTCCCCGGTAATAACGTTTTATAATTTCTTTTATATTGTCCATCTTTTTCCTTTTGTGCAAATTCCTGAACCTAATCGTATTTCGAAATTTTATATTTTTTGACAAGCATTTCTTTTACTCTGGTGCGGGCTCTGGATAAAATTGTTCGGATATTGTTCAGGCCTAGACCTGTGATTTGAGCAATTTCATCGTATTCCAACTCTTCAATTTCCCGGAGAAGAATGACTTCCCTCTGCGTATCCGGGAGCGTATCAATGATTTTTCTTAAAAGAGCTGCTGTTTCTTTCTGTTCGATAGAATGCATTAACTCTGAATCATATCCTTCGTTTTGAAGCATTTGTTCTTCATCATAGATAGGTTTATATTTTTTAACGGTATCATAATATAAATTACGTGTAATTTTCAATGCCCAGGCCCGCAGATTTTTAATTTTGGATAATTCATTCCGGTTGTCCCATAATTTAAACATTACATCCTGGGTTATATCTGCGGCATCTGTACGATTGCCCGTCAGATTTACCGCAAAGTTGTAAATATGCTGAGCTAGCGGCAAAATGCATGCATTGAACTCTTTTTCAGTCATTCTTTTAGTCAATGGAATTACCCGTTTCAGATCTGTTTTAAAATGTTCGTTTCTTTAAAGACGAATGAAAAGAATTTTTATTACATCAAAAATAAAAAAACAACGTTTTATTTTTTCGGGCTTTCAGATTTTTACTGTTTTTTGTCAAAAATTTAAGAATATATGGGAGTACGGATTCCAGTTGAAAAGGGTTAAAATTGATAGTAAAAGGGGATTGATTTATGCCCGTCAGACGGATGACTGATAGAGGGACTTTCAGGCCGCATGAGGAGATGAATCAGCAGTTTCGTTTCCGGAATCAGTTGCCGGAGAGCAAGGGCAGATCGTTTCCGGAATAGAGCTGAGGTTATCCCTTTTCTCTTTCGGCCTGTAAAATTACTTTATTTCGGCTGGCAGGTTTTCTTCATAAACAACCGGCAGGTTTTCCGGGGTATCTTTCTTTTTCCGGGTAAACTTTTCTTGGATTTCTTGCATAAGTTTATAGAAATTCGGGATGAAAAGAGTACCGACTAAAGAACTCATCAACATTCCGGCAAAGACAGCAATTCCGAGGGATATTCTACTGGCAGCTCCGGCTCCGGTAGAGATAACCAGCGGAAGAGTTCCTAAAATAAAGGCAAAGGAAGTCATCAGAATAGGACGTAAACGTACCCGTCCGCCTTCCAGTGCAGCTTCCGTAATGGTTTTCCCGGAAGCATGATAATCTCTGGCAAATTCTACAATCAGAATTGCATTTTTGGCTGTAAGGGCTATTAATAACACAATACCGATTTGGGTATAAACACTAACGGGTAAGTTCATTACCATAACTCCGATTACGACACCCAGCAGGGCAATGGGCAAACCCATGATCACGGCAACCGGATTCGTCCAGCTTTCATATTGGGCGGCCAGAATAAGATAGGCAACTAAAATGGCCAGAATAAAAACCAGAGAAGTTGAAGAAGAAGAATTTTCTTCCTGATAGGCCATAGAAGTCCATTCATAACCGAAAGAACGGCCTGCTTTTTCTTTAATCAATTTGCCCATGATTTCCAGGGCTTGTCCAGAACTATAACCCGGAGCTGCAGAACCGGAGATAAGGGCGGAAACATAAGTATTGTATTTCGTAAGATGTTCAGGTCCTAAACGGCTTTCTATGGTTGTAAAAGCTGAAAAGGGAATCATTTTTCCGTTGGCATTGCGGACATTCAAGCGGCTTACGTCTTCGATAACAGCACGGCTATTGGGATCCCCTTCCACATTAACCTGATAGGTACGGCCGAATTTAACGAAATTATTGACATAGGAAGAACCTAAAAAGACCGTTAGGGTATTGAAAACTTCTCCCAGGGAAACTTGCATCATTTCCACCTTATTACGGTCAATATTGAGGAAATATTGGGGAACGCTTGCGCTGAACATAGACTGAACATTGGAAAGGCCGGGAGTCTGGTTGCCTGCCATCATCAGTTCATCGGTCATTTTTTCCAGCTCTTGGGGTCCGTAATTATTGATGTCTTCCAGCATTACTTCGAAACCGCTGCTTTCTCCCAGACCGGGGATAGCCGGGGGAAGCACGGCAAAGGCTTGTGCTTCCGGTATTTCCAGATATGCCATTTCATTAAACTTGTCGACTATTGCCTGGGCACTCAGGCCTGGAGCCTTGCGTTCATCCCAGTTTTTTAGCATGACGAATAAAGTAGCTGCATTGGAAGCGTTTGCCCCACTCATAACTGAAAATCCGTTAATTGTGATATAGGTTTCTATGCCTTCCAAATGGTTTAAGATGGCTGTGGCTTTCTGAATAGCGGTTTCTGTTTGGGAGGAAGAAGCTCCGTTCGTCAGTTGCATAAAAGCCATAAAGTAACCTTGGTCTTCCTGAGGCAGAAAAGTACGGGGCCATTTCAGGAAACCCCAGAAAGCGAAGAAAGAAATCACTGCGAATACAAGTAATGTCAGTACGGATTTTCGCATAAAACCGGTGATTACCCATGTATAACCTTTTGTCGTTTTATCGAATAAACGATTGAAAGCTTTGAATAAAAAAAATCGGCTTTCTTGTTTGGGTTTTAAAAAAAGAGCACAAAGTGCGGGACTAAGGGTAAGGGCATTAAAGCCACTGATAACAGTCGCCACTGCTATTGTGAGAGCAAATTGCTTATACAATTGCCCCGTAATTCCCCCTATAAAAGCGGTTGGGATAAATACGGCCAGTAATACCAGAACGATACCGATAATGGCTCCTGAAACTTCGTTCATTGCCTGTATGACTGCTTCTTTTACTGTTTTGTATTTTCCGGTTTCGATGAGCCGGTAACTATTTTCCACGATAACGATTGCATCGTCTACTACTAATCCGATCGCCAGTACTAATCCGAATAACGTCAATGTATTGATGGAAAAACCAAGTAAGTCCATAAAGGTAAAAGTTCCGATAAGTGATACGGGAATCGTTACCAATGGAATCAGCATGGCCCTCCAATTTTGCAGGAAAATAAATATTACTAATAATACTAATATAAATGCAGTAATAAGAGTACTGTAAATGCCTGAAATGGAAGCCCGTATAAATTCTGTCGTATCCAGTGTTATGCTGTAATTTACGCCTTGGGGAAAATAAGTGGCCAGATTATTCATTTCTTTTTTGACGCGTTTCGATACGTCCAGGGCATTGGCTCCCGGTAATTGATAGACGGCTATGGCGGCCACAGCTCCTCCCTTTAAAGTAGCGGTTGTACTGTAGCTCTCCCGTCCGATTTCGACTTTTGCAATGTCTTTGATACGAAGATATTTCCCGTCCGGGAGTGCTTTGATGATAATATTTCCGAATTCTTTTTCATTAACCAGTAATCCCTGGGTTTCTAAAATATACTGATAAGCTTCTTTATGGGTCAAGGGTTCTGCACCCACACTTCCTGCTGCAACTTGTATGTTTTGGCTTTCAATGGCTGAAATGACGTCAGCGGGAGTAACACCTCTTATCGTCAGTATATCCGGCTCCAGCCAGATACGCATACTATAATCGCCCATGCCGAAAAGGCCGACACTGCCCACTCCTTTTAAGCGGCTCAGTTCATTGGTAATATTCAGTGAAGCGTAATTGGAAAGATAGAGCGCATCGTAATCCGGAGACTCGGAGGTCAAAGACAGGAACATAACTACGTTGGTGGATTCTTTTGTGGTGGTAACTCCGATTTTTGTTACTTCTTGCGGTAATGTTGGAAGAGCTGCATTTACCCGGTTTTCTACTAAAACCGTAGCCATATCGAGGTCTGTACCTACTTCAAAAGTGATGGTGAGTTGGTAACTGCCTGTACTGGAAGAGGTCGAAGACATATAAAGCATTCCTTCTACGCCGTTTACTTGCTGCTCGATAGGGGTGGCAATCATGTCGGCTATTGTACTTGCATTTGCTCCCGGATAACTGGCTTGTACAACTACTGTAGGCGGGGTTATCGTCGGATATTGTTCCACAGGCAGATTTTGCAGGGATACAAAGCCGGCAATAACAATTAATATAGATAAGACAGTGGCAAATATTGGGCGGTTGATGAAAAAAGTACTGATCATGATGAATGATTAGAAGTTAACAATTCAGCAATAACGCTCCCTACGTTAATTCATTACCTATACGTAGACCTTGACTTCCGGGTTTCATTCCTGAATTCCTCTTTTTCAGTATTTAAATGTTTTAAAATTATATATTATTAACGAATGGTGGCATCTTTTTTGATATTTATTTGAAAACAGAGGGTATTGAAGGGAAGATTTACATGCATTAAAAAGTAAAGATATGACCGGGAATTTTCAAAAATTAGTCAGAATAAGCATAATATGGATATGCTTATTAAGCGGAATAACTGTTTCTGCCCAAGAAAAGCCGTTTTTATCGGTAGATTCCATTGCAGGTAATTTTTATCGGCAGCGACTGGCTTATCCTCAGGAAAAGATTCATCTTCATATGGATAAATCGCATTATGTATCCGGAGAGAAAATGTGGTTCCGTGCTTTTTTAGTAGATGCTTTTTCACATTTGCCGGAAACAGCCAGTCATTATGTATATGTGGAACTTATTAATCCTGCCGCTTCAGTGGTTGCCCGGGTTAAAATCCGGCCAATAGACAGTATGTATTACGGTTATATCGGATTACCTGAAAATTTGGCAGAGGGAAATTATATTGTCCGGGCTTATACGAATTATATGTGTAGCTTAGGAGAGGATTATTTTTTCAGAAAAAACGTTTTTATCAGTAATCCTTTGGAGTTACAGTTAAAGGCTAAGGCTGAATTTTCTTCCCCGGATGACAAAGGGAAGAGGGAAGCCCGGATTTCGCTCTGGGATTTACGGAAAAAATGTAAACTTGCCCCTACTCAGCTTTCAATATGGTTAAATCAGGAAAAGCTGGATTACATCTGGGTGTCCAGGGATAGTGTAGCTAAAATTAATTTCCGGTTGCCATTCACGCAAAATAGCAATCAGTTGTACATTGAAGCCGGAAATTTTCATCAATTTATTACAATTCCCCGCATAGAGCAGGATTTTGATGTCTCTTTCTTTCCGGAAGGGGGGTATTTGTTGGAAGGGACTGCCTGTCAGCTAGGTTTTAAAGCTTTGAATAATGATGGGATTTCAAAAGAAGTTTCAGTAGATATTTTTGATCAGGATGACAACCTGGTAGTTTCTGCTCATACGTTTCACAAAGGTATGGGTTCCTTTCTTTTCTGTCCGGAGTCCGGGAAAAAGTATTATGCCGTTTGTAAAGATAATCACAATTTATCCAAAAGGTTTGAACTTCCGGAAGCTCAAAAGAATATGTATTCTTTAAAAATAAGCCGGTGGAACAAAGGGAAATTCCTGGTTTCTGTTTTGAAATCGGCAGATATAAAGGATACA
>JAEXFF010000180.1 GCA_023400335.1 Bacteroidota bacterium | reverse complement strand
TATATGATCACTCCGGATAAAGATTATGCTCAATTAGTAAGCGAAAAAGTATTTATGTATAAACCCGGACGCTCCGGAAATAAATCAGAGGTATGGGGTATCCCGGAAGTATTGGATCATTTCGGGATTGAAAAAATCAGTCAGGTAATAGACATACTCGGATTAATGGGAGATGCAGCGGATAATGTACCCGGCTGTTCAGGAATCGGTCCTAAAAGCGCAGCTAATCTGGTATACAAATATGGAAATATCGACGGTATATACGCGCATATTGACGAATTAAAAGGGAAACAAAGAGAAAACCTTCTCGCCTGCCAACCTACAGTACACCTCTCCAGGACTTTAGTAACAATAAATGCTGACGTTCCCCTGGAATGTACAGTCGATGATCTGAAAAAAGAGCATATTCATGTTCGGATACTGGAACCTATTTTCAAAGAACTGGAGTTATTCTCTCTCTCCAGAAGATTAATTGAAACGGACCGGGAAGAAGAAAAAACAGAAAAATTATCGGATGTAAAGGTAAAATACAGGGACCGCAGCAAAGACATAGAAAATTTGATTAAGGAATTGGAAAAAAACAGAGAATTTGTCTTTCACTCTGTTTTCACTTCCGGTACAATTTATGATTCCTACCCAACATGGATTTGTTTTTCCGTAGAAAAACACTGTGTAGATTTTATCAAACTACCGAAATCCAAAGAAGAAGTAAAAGAAATAATTCACTTATTCCAACCTTTACTGGAAAACCCGGAAAAAACCCTGATTTCTCCGGATGTAAAGGACGATATCATCTGGCTTAAAAGAGCAGGTATTTTATTAAAAAATACTATTTTTGATATAAAAATTGCTCATTATGTGTTACACCCGGACATGTCGCACGAACTGACACGCATTGCTTTACAATATCTCCATTACACTTTAGCAGAACCTCAGAAATCAAACCGTCAACTTTCTCTTTTCTTCGAAGAAGAAGCCCCGGAAGATCATGACTTTGCAGAAAAAGCCGATGTTTTATTCCGTTTAAAAGAAGCTTTGAATGCAGCCCTTATGGAAACAGGATTAATCCGGCTCTTCAACGATATAGAAATGCCGCTGGTGTTTGTTCTGGCAGATATGGAATACGAAGGAGTCAGTATCGATACTGCAGAACTACAACGTATTTCAGACGGGTTAAAAATCCGGATAGAAAATTTAGAAAAAGAAATTTATGATATCGCCGGACATCCCTTCAATATTGGTTCTCCCAAACAACTAGGGGAAGTTCTCTTTGATGAAATGAATGTCGACGGGGGAAATAAAAAGACCAAAACCGGTCAATACAGTACTTCTGAACAAGTATTGGTAAAATTAGAAAGCGAACACCCTATCGTGGGTAAAATTCTCGATTACCGGGGCTTAAAAAAACTTTTAAGCACCTATGCCGAAGCTCTACCTACCTATATCGATGCGGAGACAGGCAAAATACATACCCATTTCAATCAAGCTGAAGCCGCAACAGGCAGGCTAAGCAGCCTGAATCCCAATCTCCAGAATATTCCTATCCGGACCGAAGAAGGGAGAGAAATCCGTAAAGCTTTTATAACCGGGGATGATCATTATTTATTCTTTTCTGCAGACTATTCCCAGGTAGAATTACGCCTTATGGCCCACCTCAGTCAAACCCCTCAATTAATCGAGGCATTCCGGCACGGAGAAGATGTACATACAGCAACCGCTGCCAAAATATACCATATTCCGGTAGAAGAAGTTACTCCGGAAATGAGACGCAGAGCAAAAACAGCCAACTTCGGGATTATATACGGAATTTCTGCATGGGGACTGGCGGAAAGACTTCATATCAGCCGCAAAGAAGGGAAAGAACTCATAGAAGGGTATTTCAGACTCTACCCTGGAGTAAAACAATACATGGAAGAATCTATAGAAAAAGCCCGGAAAAAACAATACGTGGAAACCATTATGGGAAGAAGGCGTTACCTGCGGGACATAAACTCCAGAAACGCAGTAATCCGGGGTATGGCAGAAAGAAATGCCATAAATGCTCCGATTCAGGGATCTGCTGCAGATATCATCAAAATGGCAATGATCTGCATTCATAAACAATTACAGGAAAGAAAAATGAAATCTAAAATGATCCTCCAGGTACACGACGAATTGAATTTTAAATGTTATAAAGAAGAACAAGAAGAATTGCGGCAACTGGTAACAGAGTGCATGGAAAATGTTGTGAAACTTTCCGTACCTTTAACTGTTAGTACCGGATTCGGGGAAAATTGGTATGAAGCTCATTAAAGAAATGATCTGTTAATTTTACATTAAAGATATATGGATACTTCCGATACAATCTTTATCGCTACACCAATATTTACAGACCAAAATAATTCTTGCTTTATTTCTCAAAAAGAAATACAGGATACAGTTATCTACCTTCCACTCAAAACCTTTAATCCGATTCTCCCTTTGAACAAACCGGGGCATGTTGCAGGCAGTCTTATATATACCCTGGTTTTCCTCAGTATCTTTGCCTTTTTACGTATACGTAGCAAAGGCTTATTTTCACTTATGCTAAATGTTTTAGTTAAGAGAAAGAAATACGAGCTCATTTTAAATGAAGGAATCAGCTCTAACTTAGGTTATTATATTTTAGCGCTCTTTCTTTCTTTTTCTATACTAGCTACCGGAATAGAATATTTTTCCTTTCATGATTTTTACCTCAAACCTATTTTCTCTATATTTTGTTTTTTACTCCTTTATCACTTATGCATTTTATGTATTGTACATTTGTTGGCCTGGACATTCAATATTCGAAATATTAAAGAAGAAGTGATTGTAAATCTTTGGACCTTTAATATCCTGATCGGATTATTTATTTCTCCTCTTGTGCTGTCCCTTTTCTTCGTCAAATTATTTGCTCTTCCCTTACTGGTAAAAATTATTACAATCTGTTTAGTAATGTTTTATCTTGTTAAATTAGTACGGTGGTTGGAAATATTATTTGCTTATAAGGTTTCAATTTTGTATATGATTTTGTACCTTTGTGC
>JAEXFF010000137.1 GCA_023400335.1 Bacteroidota bacterium | reverse complement strand
ACATTATTAATTTTAATCCCTAAAGCATTTAATCCCACCCGGGCAGAAATATTTCCCTTAAATTCATTTTCTGCCTTTGCTTCTATAATTGAAAAGACATCCCGCTCCAAAGTTATTTTCCGTTCCCGCAATTCCATCCGCTGGTCCAATCCATATTTCACAGCATCATTTGTATTCACTGAAATAGGCGCAATTTCTGTATTAGGAAGTACTGCTATATCCTCGTCCAAAGATACTCCCAATAAAAGCTTAAAATTGTCTTTCGCATTTTCGTATGCGATCTCGGCAGAATAGACAGACGATTCACTATTAGCCATATTGACTTCTGCTTGAAATAATTCCTCTTTGGCTACTAATCCAGCCTCAACTTTATTCTTTATAATTTCATAATTCTGTTTTTGATTGGCATACTCATCCCTTGCAATCGATAAATCTTTAAACTTCTGGTATACAGAATAGAAATCATCTGTTACACTCTTTTCTATATTCAATTGCTTCATGGCATAGTTTAACCGGGCACTCTCCAAACTCAATTCCAGTTCCCGAAGTCTCATTTTAGTCCGGTTATAAGTAAAAATCGGCTGTTCTATCCGCAAAGAAATATCATGATTAAAAGCCGTACTTTTCCCTCCCGAAGAACGGTTTGAAGCATCCTGCCAGGAAACATTATTAATCAAAGAAATGGTTCCGTCTGTCCATTTCACAGGCTGCACAATTCCTAAAGAAGCAGAAGAAGACATGGTCTTACTATCATACCATTTACTGTTATAACCATCATACCTATTACTCCGTGAATAAGAAAACGGATTCACATCCAAAGAAAACTGAGATTTTAAAGAAGCTTTCTGCGCCTGCAAGTTCAACTCATTCTGCTGTAAACTCAATTTACTTTGTACCAAAGTAGGACTATTTTCAAACGCAATTTTCAATGCCTTATCCAATGTCAATACCTCCTGTGCAAAAGCTAAGCTCCCGCATATCAAAAAAATGGCAATAAACAAAATGTATCTGTACATCTCAATTCTTATTAAACTTTATCATTATTTCCCAGGCATTATTATTTCACCTCTAGCACTATTATTCCAGACAATTATTCCTTTTTTATCAAAGTAAATTTTAAAGCGTCCGCCATAACAAAAAGAGCGGAGACATTATCTGAAAGCGTCACAGAAACTTCCCCGGCCGGGAAATAAAAACTCCCTAAAGATACCCATCCTTTTTCCTCCTGCCCCAAATCCACTGAAATTTCTTCTTCCTCTTCCTCGTATCTGACTACATAGGTCTGGGTGTGACCTTCATGCCCCCGGTTTCGCCTTCTCCAATTCCAGGTCTCAAACTTTGGATTCCATATAAATACTTCATAATAATTGTCTTTCGGTATATCCGTTACCCATTGTACTTTATTTGCCCCGGAACCCTTTATTTTATATACAGCGGAATGCACCGGCTCTCCGTAACAATTGCTACCTATTACAGCTGTCCACTTCGTCGGAGGCCGCCAGGGAAAGAAATTTTTATATTTATCCTCCTCTTCCCGTTTAAACCAATCTTTTAATTTATGCCGGGTATTCGCTTCCAAAATACGGAATCCGGCATCTTCATTATCTACAATAATTTCCCCCGGACCTAAAGTAAACAGAAGAGTGTCCACCGGGAATAATCCCGTCAACGTATCTTTTACTTCCTGATCTACTTTCGAAAAATTAAAATCATATTCGCTCGGTAAATTAGCCGAAATATTTGTATTTATACTTACACGCCCCGGACGCTCATCGTTTATTATTTTCACCTCCCAGGCACTCTGACCCGGAATAATATAATTATGAATAGTATTACTTGTTTCCGTGTTTCCCCTGCCCGGACGGAAGCCTCCCGGACGGCCACCGCCTTCCTCAATCTTTACCGTTACTATTCCGTCAACTTCCGAACGGTTATATACTTTAAAACGTACCTGATATTTTGTAAAATCATCCACTACCACACTGCTGACCTCTACGTCATTTAACTTCAGCTCAGCCGGACGATCCCCGGTATACCACTGATGGATAAAAGGAAGCAGATCGATTCCAAACTGCTTTTGAAATAAACAGGTAAATTCTGTAAGGGTAACCTCTTTAAAAATATGATTTTCATTAAATGATTTTAAAAAAGTTTCAAATTCCCCGACCGGAACCTGAGCCGTAATAAAATACTTTAAAGCATTACTTTTTAATTTCAATATTTCATAAAGTACCTGAGGTTTCAGATTTTTATCCGATAAAGCCGTCTGAAAATTATGATCACGCAAATAAATAACAGCCCGCTGCGGATCTGTAATAAAAGGACCGAAAAACCATCCTTTTTGCGTATTTTCAGTTATATTCTGCATGATATTAAACGCAACATCCATTATCGGGTAATCTGTATCCGACAAAAATCCCGAAAAACCATAAAACATTGGTCCTATATTCCACTCATTAACTTCCGAAGATTTCATCCAAGCATTTCCCTCGGAGGCATTCGCATTTATAAAAGTTGTTTTGACATAATTTTTCAACATTCCTGCCTGAATATCCTTTTTATCCAGCAATTCTCCTTCCTCCCGCCAATCCTTCAACCGATGCCCCATTGCCCGGAAATCCGCCTGCGTCCTCAGACCTCGTTCAGGAATAAATACGATCTCCGGCACAAGGTACTCGGTGTTGCTTTTCCAGTTCCGGACATACCCGGCAAATGATAGAGGAACCTCTGCAATACAAAATTTCCTGAAAGGATAATTTCTATTTTTGGCTACTTCCAAATCGGCGCGAATTTCACGAATCACGGCAGGCAATGTATCTTGTACGGCATCAAAATAAGTCATAAAATCATCATGCCCGCGGAAATAATAAAGTTCATAATCTGTAGAATCGACCGTAACTGCCTTTGTCTCATAATCTCCGATTGTCAGACTTATCCCAGGAAAAGGTACAGTATCCTCAAATATCATTTTTCCTTTTTCATTATTCATCTTCTTTCCCTGAGACAGAACAGCTTTTTCTCCGCTGTAATAAACTGTAAGCTTATATTTAGTAAAATCTTTCCGGATATGATAAGGTTTAGCCGGATACACCGGAGACTCTGCAACCGGGTACCAGATACATTCAGGAGTCAACAGGACATAATTATTATTTAAAAAAGCATATCGTTTACCGTAACGGAAATAAAAGGTTTTTCCCGCCGGATTACTAAAATAATCTTCCTGTCTGATATCCGTGTAACAAATATTTTCTGTTACCGACCCTTCATATTTCAATGTATATTCAGCTTCTTCCCCGGGTTCTAATTTTTGAAGGATTTCTATAACTTGCTGTTCCCGTCTAAAATTTATTTTTTTTCCTTCCTGCTCAATAACGGTAACTTTTAAGCCCGGATTCAAAAATAAAATCACCGATTCAATACCTTCTTTTTGCTTATTGCGGACAAACAGTTTACTTTCCGCCTCTAAACGTTCCCCATCGGGAGTAATATCGATTTCGTGAGTGATTATATCCACTTTCGGCCGGTCCGCATACGCGTTAAAGAGGGAAGCATATTCTTCTCTTGCTACTCCTATCCGTTTAAAATGAAGCACATATACAACACCTGAAACTCCCCCTGCCAATATCAGCAATACAGCAATCAAATTTATCATAAGCGTCTTCCAGGGACGATGAGGCAGGCGTTTTACCAAAGTAATCGTCAGACAAATAAAACCAATAGCCACTAATAAATAAATCGATCGTTGTAACAAAAATAAGAAAAGAGAAGGATGACCCGTTATGTCTGAAAAAATTGTAGGAAGAGATATCCCGAAAAAATCAAAAACACCGTATAACCGGTCCTGTAAATAAAAGAAAACCATACCCGTAATTCCTAACATTACCATAAAAGTCACGGCCTGATTTTTTACTACGCACATCACTGTGAAAGAAAGTCCCAATACAAACCATAAAGAAGGGATAGAAAGGGTAAACAGGTAAAATAAGTAAGGAAATATACTAAAAGGAGAACGGCTAATGACTAGATTAATAAATAAAGCGATCAACAAGGTGATTAAATTTAATCCAATAAAAACCCGGGTAATTCCCCATACCTTTCCTATAATATAATCCGCATTACTCATAGGACGTACATAGATTACCTCTGCTGTATCCAGTTTTTTATCCCGTTTTAAAAAATTCCCGGCTAAAAATATTACAATTACAGACTGGGCAATATTATAGAGGTAAACGGTATAGAAAGGAATCAGTGAAGTTGCTCCTACATAATTCCAGGTTTCACTGTATTTCCAGAATAAAAAAGTAAAATTACTCAATTGAGCTATTGTGAGAATAAACAAAGCCAATACTGCGAATATACGAAATAACCAACTCCTCTTCAAGAGCTTTACTTCATATCTGGCAATCATATTTATGGCATGAATATTCATAATCAATTCATTCAATATCCGGAGTCCGTAATTTTATCTTATTTCAAATAATTTTGTCAAAACCCACTCCCCCCAATGTGAATCTGAGCTTACAAGTATTTTTACTTAAATAAATCTCCCCCTTCTTCCCGGTCCGCGTACATATCCATTTTATCCTGCAAAAGATAATCCATAAAATAAACATAAGCATGCTCGATATTCGGAGGAACCGTTTTCCCCTCAAAACCTTCCGGAGCCTCAGCCACAATTTGTATATCCCAACCTCCGTCGGAAGGAATGGTTGAAATAATCGGATATTTCTCTTTGATTCCCTTAAATTCCAGATCGGTTACAAAGATTTCCCATACTTTCCCTTCCGTCATTTTAATCATTTCATCCGGAGAGCCTTCAAACCGAAGTTCCCCTTTGTTCAATAAAGCCAGTTTTTTACAGGTACTGGAAATATCACCTACAATATGGGTAGAAAGCAGGATAATGACATCTTTATCACTGATATCCGACAAAATATTCCGGAACCGGATTCTTTCCTCGGGATCCAAACCCGTAGTCGGCTCATCTACAATAATGACTTTCGGATTTCCAATAATAGCCTGAGCAATCCCCAAGCGTCGTTTCATTCCACCAGATAATTTATTCGCCCACCGGTCGCGGACTTCAAATAAACCTACCTTTCGCAGCATCTCATCCACGATTTCCGCACGTTTTCTCTTTCCCCGTATACCAGCCAAACCCGCTCCGTAATCTAAAAACTCCCACGTTTTTAATTTCTCAAAAAAACGAAAATCCTGTGGTAAATATCCTAAAACAGAACGAATGGCTTTTCTATCCTTCGCAATATCATAATCATCAAAATATACCGTACCCGAAGTAGCACTCTGCAATAAAGTCATAATCCTCATCAGAGTCGTCTTTCCTGCACCATTAGGGCCCAGCAAACCAAACATCCCCGGCTCAATCTCCAGATTCAGCCCGCTCAATGCTTTATGCCCATCCGGATAGATTTTGGTTAAGTCCTTAATTTTTATTCTCATTATTTAGCACTACCTCATTGAATGCCATAAAAATAGCAAATTACAAATCATATTCTGCCACTTTTACGTCTTTTAATATTATAATAACATTTTGACATAAATTATACACCAAAGTTTATCTTCATAAAAAGAGAATGTAGAAATATCAGCCTCAGTTCCCCTTTCCGGAAAAAAGAAACACTATATGAGGAAGAATTAACCGAAAACTTCCCGAATGACTCTTATACTTTTAATATTAAAATCGGTATTCAGATGAATGCTGAGAAATAACAAAATAATATCCAAAAGTATACTTCGGCTTTTACGGTCTAAAGGGATATCCCCTAATTCTTCCACCTGACAAGTACACAATTTATGAATGATCTGAGCTGCATTAGGACCAGAAACATAAGTATCCCTTCCGCCAGAAGGAATAAAAATCCCACCGTTTATATCCAAAACATACCCTTCTTCATATGTAGAGGTATCTATTTTAAAACCAATTAAAGTTGTCAAACGATACAAAAAAAATAAATTAAAATTAGCAACATCTTTCGTTGCCGTATTTAAATATTCCAAGGATCGGAAAATGAAATCAAAAAGATCTGTATTTTTTTGCTCATTCCTCAAAATCAGATCCAGAACTTCTCCCCATAACAAGGCAATATTCATTTTATAAACATCAAAATATACGGCTGAAAGATTTACCAGGGAAGTAACGGATTTCAACTTATACAAACTCGACTTTTCTGTATAAAATATCTCAGCTTCAACAACTTGCATCAAATGAACAGTACAATTTTTTTTCTTGAAAAAAGAAGAAGGTGTGATGAAGGAAAGGTATCCTTTCTCTTTCGAAAAAGCGCGTACAATTTTCTGATTATCTGAAAATTGAAACGTTTTCAACACAATTGCCTGAACGACCTCCATCCCTACTGTTAATTTTTTATTTTCGACTGAGAAATTCTGCTAATTTACTGACAGCCCGTCCCCTATGACTAATTTGGTTTTTCTGATCCATAGGCATTTCAGCAAAACTTTGCCGGGATCCCTCCGGACAAAAAATGGGATCATATCCGAATCCGATTTCTCCTTGCTGTTGTTTTAAAATTTTGCCTTCCACTCTACCTTCAAAAAAATGTTCTTCTCCGTCTAAAAGTAAAGCAATCACTGTTCGGAACCGGGCTTTCCGGTTTTCTTCCCCCTTCATTTCATCCAAAACTTTACGCATATTGGCTGCTGAATCTTTCGCAGGCCCGGCATAACGTGCAGAATATACACCCGGGCGATTCCCCAAAGCCTCTATTTCCAAACCGGTATCATCTGCAAAACAATCGTATCCGTAATGCTCTTTTACATAACGGGCTTTTTCTAAAGCATTCTCCTGCAGGGTTTCGTAATCTTCCGGTATTTCTTCCCGGCAACCGATCTGTTCCAAAGAAACAATTTCGTATTTATTTCCCAGCATTCGTGTAATCTCTTCTAATTTATGCCGGTTGTTTGTAGCAAATACTAATTTCATCTGTACTCTATTTTCATACAAAGATACGAAATAATAGATTGAAATTCGTTCAAAAGTTAAAGGTATAAATATCATCTTTTAAGGAACAAAAGTTAAACGCTTTACCGATCACTGAAAGTGTGGATCATTATTCGTATTCTGGCTTCCCGTCATACTTTTATAATTTCTGAACAATCTTCTGTAATATCTTCTAAATCCTTTATCTTTGCAGGATTCAAAATGATCGGAATGGAAAAAGGAGTTGTGATAAAATCGACAGGGAATAATTATTGGGTAAGGAAAGAAAATGGTGAATTAGCAGAATGCCGCATCCGGGGGAAATTCCGTCTTCAGGGCATCCGTACCACCAATCCTATTGCTGTGGGAGATGTGGTAACGTTAGAAAAAAGTAACGAAGGATATGTTATTACTCACATCGGCGAGCGCCGCAATTATATTATCCGGAAATCGACAAATCTCTCGAAAGAAGCTCATATTATTGCTTCTAACGTCGACCAAGCATTTTTAATCACCACAATCAATTATCCGGAAACATCAACTGTATTTATTGATCGTTTCCTGGCCACGACGGAAGCTTACAATATTCCCGCTCTGCTCCTTTTTAATAAGGTAGATCTTTATAACGAAACAGACCGGGCAAAACTGAATTATTACACAGCTGTTTATACCCGTATCGGTTATACCTGTCTGGCAGTCTCTGCAATTACCGGAGAGAATATGGATTTGCTAAAGCAATTATTACAAAATAAAACCAGTGTATTTTCAGGAATATCCGGAGTAGGAAAGTCTACACTTATTAACTCTATAGAGCCGGATTTGAATTTAAAAACAGCCCTTATTTCAGAAGCCCACCATACAGGCAAACACACTACTACTTTTGCAGAAATGTTTCCTTTGTCAAATGGAGGATTTATTGTCGATACTCCAGGTCTGAGAAGTTTTGGAATGATCGATATGAAAAAAGAGGAAATTTCTCATTTTTTCCCGGAAATATTCCGCATCTCGGCTAAATGCCGTTTTTATAATTGTACACATATTCATGAACCCGGATGCGCCGTTTTGGAAGCTTTGCAAACCGGAGAAATCAGCGATAGCCGGTACTGGAGCTATCTGAGCATGATGGAAGAAAACGGTGAAAAATACCGATAGACTTCATTTATAAAGTAGAATACACAAAAAAATCCGTCTTTTTCGGTTTCCCGATAAACGTAAATTCCTGACTCATTTTTCCACCCTTGGACGAATAACAATTCAATACCATTTTATTTTCCTGATTCTGCAAAGGTATCCGCCGATAAGAAACTGTATAAGGAAGCGTTTGCCAATTCCGGGTATCTGCCTTTTCTGTCGCCGCATTGGCTAATCCGACAAAAAATCCGATCCATTCGTTTTGCTTGGAAGCCGCATACTGTATTCCCTGTTTAGTCGCCACCCGTAGCAAAGAGGTAGAAAATTCCCTCAACATTCTATCGTGTAATGTCTTAAACGCAATCTGGTTAATATCTTCCGCTATTTCTAAACCATAGTTTTGTCCTTTATAATTTATATCAGCCTGCGTATACTGAAGAGGTCGTTCTACATATTTCGGAAAAACAGCCCGGACAATTTTTAAATCTGCCAAGGAATTCTGTTCATCAGCAGAATACCCGGTTCCCCAGAAAAATGGGAAAGTCAGTCCGTATTCAGCATTGTGAAATACAATTGCCCCGTCCCCTCTCTTTTCTTTTACAAAATTAATACCCCATTCCGATTTTACAGGTCCCAATCCATTCAGCCAAAAGAAAACCAGTTGTCCGTAAGGCGGCGATGCCGTATACCGGTATTGCTCTCCAAATTCAGTTTCATACTGCTTCAACTCGCTGGTAAAACCACACAAATAAGCCGTTCTCATCAAATCCTGCTTCAACTGTTCAGGGGCTCCCAACCCAAAATTCTTCTGATAATCCGTTTGATACGTCTCAAAAGCATTCCGATAGGCAATAAAAGCATCATTATAGTTTCCTGAAGCATCGTAAATCAGTCCCATTAATAAATGAGCAAAAGCATCCTGTTGGTAGCGATTTTTATGATCCGGATATTTATCATTCAATTGCTGCAATTTAATATTGATCTTCCTTACTTCTACCAAAGCGCCTTCCATATCCCCCATTTGAAGATAATTCATGGATTTATAAAAATTCACCATGATTACTTCAAAATCTTCCGGTTTATAGGGAAGTATCTCCGGATTACTCAAAAGCACTGCTGCCTGAAGGGCCGGATTCCTTACCTGCTCATCTATCAAGTTCTCCGCTGTCTCAAAAGCCTGGTTACTTTCCTTCGGATGACCGGCCATAAATTCCACATAGCCCAAATTCAAATAAAAGAGAATTTTATTTTTTCCTCTTGCCATCTTTTTGTCTTTCCGCAACAACTTATCTGCTTTTTCAAAATTTCCGGTCTCCACCGTCTGTTGGAATTCCGATGTCCTTTCATACCAGGTTGCACAGGATGAAAAAAGAAATAAACTGCATATAACAACAAAAAGACGTATCATACCTCAAAGCTATTTATCTGTATACTGAAAGTTTCTATTCCGTTATTATACAGGCCTTTCAACTCCTTCGTTTTCTTTTCCAATCAGATTTATGGAGAACATACAGATGATAATGTGACTTTCTTCTGTAATAATCTTCAAAGTCCTTAACACGCTCAAAGGTATTTAAAAACGGTCGGACACCGTTTTCTTTATCTTTTTGTCACCCATCCACACGATTTCACTAGTCTCTAAATCCGTTAATTCCAAATTAATCTGATAAGAAACAACTTTATTTTTTTTGTAAGA
>JAEXFF010000074.1 GCA_023400335.1 Bacteroidota bacterium | reverse complement strand
CATTGAGCAGGGTTTCGCGTAAAGCAGAGGTTGAGAAAGCAGGTTTCTCCTGTCGGGCAAATCCCTCGTAAGTGATGGCATAAATGAGGTATTTTGTAGTAAGGAGGTCTATTGAACGGTCAATCTGGAGCATAAGGGGACCATGTATTTCATCCTGAAAAGCAAGGTCATCATCAGAAGTGCGGAAGAAGCCAATTTTTATGTATGCACCGGAAATGTATTTTTCGGGATCCGGATGAAAAAGGAGAATAGCAGCCCGTTTTAACAATTTCGTCGTTTCATCAATAAGATGGAGATCGTGAAGCAGATGTTCGACGGAGTCATTGAGAACGTCCTCGTCAACACGGTTGCTTTTTGCAGCCTGCCGACAAAAACGACGGAGGGCTTCGTCGGACAGATCAGTAATGGATAGACGGGGAACGGGTATGCCGTCCCAGCGTTTACCGGTGCGCTCCATGATGAATTTGTTGAGGGCTGTACCCTTGAGTTACTGTTTGGTGCTACCGGAACGGTAATGGTATTGACCACGGTAGTTTATAGGATAGGGATAAGGTTCTACGACGATCTCGATGTATTCCTTTTTTGTCGAAGGATCGGTAAGAAGATTTACGTCGGCAATGATTCCGAGGGTATCCTGTATTTTGTTGGGGATATCCTCGGAGAGTTTTTTGGCTTTTTCAATTCCTACAATTTGTCCGTCATTGTCTATACCAATATAAAGCCGGCCACCGTCGGCATTGGCAAAACCACATATCCATTTGAGGTATTCGTCACGCCATGATTCTTTGTATTCAATGTTCTGGTTCTCGGACATGGGGATAGGATTAGTTGGTGATAAAACAAAATTAGTGTTTTGTAGGAATAATAAAAACCGAATGTTTCAAAATATCCGGTTTCTAAATTACTCTACCGATAAATTGTACTTAAAATTTAACACTCTATCTCCATATTTTAGCCGTCTTTACGTTATAAGGCGTTACCTTACATTTAAACAAACCTTTATTTTTAAGCTCTAAAATATGTTTTAAATCTTCATCAAAATATACCCCTATATATATACTGAAAAGTTTATTCCCTGCCCGTTTACCCTGTTTCGCAACAATATTAACCGCATCAATGATATGAGTATCGTATTCTCCAAAATTAAAACCAAAAGTAACAAGTGATCCCTCTATATTGCAGAGTTTCTCATAACAATAAGCCAAGTATTTGTTATGCCTAATATGAGTAAGTCTTTCCTGTGCATTTCCAGCAGTAACAAATACGGGATATTCTTTATTATCAATGCGTTTTCTTATTTTATCAAGAAGATAGGTCCCATTATATTCTTCTTTAATAATTTCAATTCCTGTATCAAATATAGGGAAAGTTCCAGGTAAATAATGAATATTCTGCCTTGTCTTATTTTTCCCCCACCTTAACTCTGAATATTCCCTCTCTTCCTCGGAAATAAATCCTCCAGAAAGATCATTTTCCAACTCTCAACCAAACCCATCATTTGCTTTTTCTGGGTTGTTTCTCATTAATATCCAATACAAAAGTAAGTCATAATTTGTAGAAAATATATTTCCTCCATTATCCAAATAATAATTCAGAAACTTACTACAAGCTTCACTCTCTTCTTCTGAAACAGAGAAAACATATTCTGGATGCAATTCTTTCACTGCATCAATCAAACTATTCTTCAATTTTCCACTTACCTCTTTTATTTTAATGTAGCTATAACGGAAAAGATTTAGGCTTTCTATAAATTTAATAATTTGCAAAACATTTCCTGCATTTTTCAAAACTTTATTTTACTCCAATCGTTTTATATTCATATAATAATTTGATTTTCAATATTTAATAGATATAATAAGAGAGGAATAGATTTGTGTTTTGAGGTATAAGTGGGACTATAATCTATTGAATGTCAATCAACGGGAAAATCTATTGATTGGCATTTTTTATTTTCATCATTTTTTAAATTTTATATGAGGAATATGTAAAAGTACGTTTTAATTCACTCGTCATTAAATCAGATTGCTGATTCTGCAAAAGTCTGTCCGTGAATTTTATCTTACCTATTATCTTTTAAATAAGGGGATGGCAAAAAATCAGAGATAGAACAGTTCATCGTTTCAGCCAGTTTATTGAGATGATGTATATTATACTTTGTTCTATATTTTGAAGATTCAACATGATTTACAAAAGTAGAACTTACTTCCAATGCAAGTGACAGGTCTTCCTGCGTCATGCCAAGTTCTTGCCTCCGTCTTCTGACAGCTTCAATAATATATTTATCCATAGGGAAAATTTTGCCACTATATTTCATTAAAAAAAAGTTTAAATTATAACAAAAGTAAATCTCTTTATTGAAATCAATGGTATAGGTCCCTGATTATTTTTATCATATTTGTACTGAATTATTTCAACATCGGTCGTTGAAAAGTTTATAAAATAGAAAAGAATAACCTTCATTCTTATAAAATGTCTGTCAATGTTTATGGAAATAAGCGGGTAAAAAACAGTTTCTGTGCAGAAGCCAGCAAATAGTTTTATTTTCGGGATAAAGCCCGTGCAGAGCATATTTATCATGAAAAGGTTCTCTTCTACAATAATAGTAAAACAAGAATATTTATAGTATAGAGGATAACATTAGGTTACAAGGGAAAGGTCGTATAACTGTTTAATAATACGATGACAGATGAATGCCCCCTTTCCTGAATATCCCTAAGGGAAAGTGGAAATCTTACTTTTATAAATATCATTTAGATTTCTCTATTTCAGTGGAATAGTATACGATCTCGATCTCCCGTATCCAGTTAAAACAATCTCCCTTTCCTTTATATCCACAATATCAAAGGCATTTTCATTCTCGGTTTCAATCATACCTTCTATCGTTACACACGGTATATTCTTATAATAAGCAAAAGCACCCGCATGATGATGACCGCTAATAACACATTTTACACAAGAAAAAGCAATAATAGTATTCAGTATTTCCTGATCATTCAAGGCTGTAAATTCCGTAGCCGGATAAACCGGATTATGTGAAAAGATCAGCACATTTTCACCTCTCTCCTGTGCTGCCTGCAACAAATTTTTCAGCCATTTTAATTGGCGGCTACTGATTCCTCCGTTCCAATTCTGATCATTATTTCTTTTAGCCGATTGGATACGATCCAGCATAGCCGACAGTTCGGGTTCTTTCCAACTTCCTTTAATATTGGCATAAGAAGCAACTTCATTGGTATTAAGCACAATGAAAAGCCAGTTCTCTTTCTTAAAAGAATAATACTCTGCCGGCATTTCTAATTTCCTGAATAAATCTTCATTATTTGTAAACCCTTTGTAATCATGATTTCCTGTCGTATTATAAACCGGAGCATCCAATTTTTTCAGTAGTTTTACCACCGGGTCCATATCAGCAGGCTTTCTGTCAACGATGTCTCCCAAATTGATCGTAAACTGGACTTTTTGTTTATTCAGTTCTTCTACGCAAGCCGTCAGTTTCTTCAATGAGTTTCTATAATAACGATTTCCATGCGTATCACAATCTCCATACTGTATATCTGCAATAAGACCAAAACGGATCGGGGAAGATGTACTTTGACCAAAGATATTCGATGTACTAAAGCAGGTAAACTGAATAAAAAACACAATCAGGTATCCGGGATTTTTCATATAACAATTCGTTTATATTCTCCAATACAGACAAACGTATTATTTTTTCAGATAAAAGGGAAATGCATTATTTATTATATCAATTCTATTCTGATATTTTATCCCCTTTATTATTTTTTCCAGTATCGGTAGAAAAATAATATTGTCTTGAAATAATAACGAATTCAATAAAAAGGTCTTATAGTATATTTGTCTTTCGATTTCTTTATAGTTCACGTTCGAACTACTCTGGAGAAATTTTAAATTATAGCTCTCCGTCTCCTGCTCTTTCGCATATAATTCCGATCGGAATCGAATTTTATCCTTACTCTATTCCTCTTATAATACGATAACCCGGCCTGTATTTTTAAAATCAATTTTCCTCTCTTAAATTTCTATATTTCAGATTTAATTACTTTTTTATCCAACTTTATCCGGTCTTCTCCATCCGGATTTTCCTCCGGAAGACACTTATTTCAAAAACTTAACCATTTTTCTTTCACTATTTCAAACCCCTGTTCCTCAATAAGGCTTCCACTCCAGGCTCTGTTCCCCGGAAATTGGTATACATAACCATTGCATCTTCGATACCGCCCGGAGCAAGTACATATTGCCGGAACTTAGCTGCCAGTCCGGAATCAAAAAGATTTCCCGTTTCCACAAAAGCCTGATAAGCATCAGCGTCCAGAACTTCAGCCCACATATAACTATAATATCCGGCTGTATATCCCCCGCCCATCGTATGATTAAAATAAGTTGTACGGTAGCGGGGAGGGATCTGACTTAATGCCCCCAACCGTTTTAATACCTTCTCTTCAAAGCGGGGAATGTCAAAATCCGCCGGGACCTCTTTCAATACATGATAAGCCATATCCAGCACAGAGGCCTGTATACGTTCAACTGTTGCAAAGCCTTGTCCGTATTTTCCACTCTCCTGAAGTTTTTCCATCAATTCTTTCGGCATCAGCTCTCCCGTCTGATAATGGGTGGCATAGACACCTAAAACCTCTGGTTCAAAAGCCCAATGTTCCATCAGCTGAGACGGTAATTCCACAAAATCGCGGGGAACACCGGAAATCCCATAATAATGGACATCCTTAAATAAATTATGCAAGGCATGTCCGAATTCATGAAACATTGTAGAAGCTTCATCCGGACTCAATAATGCCGGCTTATCCATGGAAGGTCTGGTAAAATTGCAAACAATGGTCACCACCGGCGCCACGCGGACGGAATCCTTATAAGTCTGAGAACGATAAGTACTGCACCATGCCCCTCCCCTTTTGCCGGCACGCGGGAAATAATCCATATACAATATCCCCAGGTGGGCACCGTTTTCATCTTTACATTCAAAAGCTCTAGCTTCTTCGTGAGGCTTCGGAATATCCTCCAATTCGGTAAAAGAGATCCCGTAGAGCTGATTCGCCACATAAAACATACCTTTACGTACATTTTCCAGCTGAAGGTAAGGACGAAGTTGATTTTCATCTATATCAAATTTAGCTTTCATTACTTTCTCATTATAATACCGCCAATCCCAACTTTTCAATTCTTCCTGAATACCCTCTTCTTTCATCGCAGCCTGTAAATCAACCGCTTCTTCCTTGGCCTTTCGCAAGGCCGGTTCCCAGATCTGCTCCAACAATCGGTAAACATTCGTTTCATTTTTAGCCATACGATCTTCTAAAACGAAAGCAGCATAATTATCATATCCCATTAACCGGGCCTTCTCTAACCGTGAAGCAACTAATTTTTTCACAACCTCTTTATTATCAGCTTCATTCCCGTTATTTCCCCGGTTTAAGTATGCTTTTAATATTTTCTCCCTTAACTCCCTGCATTCGGAAAATTGCAAAAAAGGCATAATACTGGGATTATGAAGCGTAAATACCCATTTCCCTTCCATCCCCTTGCTTTTCGCTACTTCAGCGGCAGCCGTAATCAAAGATTCCGGTAAACCGGCAAGATCCTCCTGATTTTCAAGAATTAACCGATATGCATTGGTTTCTTTCAGCATATTTTGCCCGAAAGTAAGTTGTAATAAAGCGATTTCCCTATTCAAACTCCGCAACTTTTCCTGTTTTTCCGGACTAAGGTTAACTCCCCCGCGAATAAATTCCTGATAAGTCTTCTTCAACAAAGCCGCTTGCTCTTTATTCAAATCAAATTCTTTCTGCCGCTCGTACACTTCTTTTACTCTTGCAAATAAACGTGCATTCAATTTAATATCGTCCCGGTGTGCAGATAATAAAGGAGACAGTTCTTTATTTAAAGCCTGCATCTCCTCAGTAGTATTGGCACTATTCAATCCTCCGAACACGGCACTTACCTTCCTCAACAACCCGCCACTCCGGTCCAATGCTACAATTGTATTTTCAAAATCGGGTAGGGAGCGTTGATTCAAAATTGCTTCAATCTCCTGTTTTTGTTCTTCCATTCCTTTCAAAAAGGCCGGTTTGTAATGCTCCACCTTCATCTTATCAAAAGGAGGAACCCCAAAAGGGGTAGTATATTCTGAGAAAAAAGGATTATCCGGAATTGTCACCTTTCCTCCGGAACGATTACAGGCACTTACTAAAACAAGAAATCCTGTTATAAAAAATATTACTTTCATATATTTTAAATTAATAAGAATTCATCGGGCTAAAGGTAATAAAACCGTCGGCCCTTTATTACATTCATTTGTTTTTTTAAACAGCTTTTTGTTATTTTGTTTTCCCAAAGAGACGAAACTTTTATGGGATTTACCGGCAGGGAGAATAAGTCGGTTTCTGTAATAACAGATAACGGATTGTCATGATTAATTATTTACAGACATTAATATAAAAAGTAATATGGGTATTTTCAAATCTCTTTTCGGTCATACAACAGAAGAGGCAGAAGACAGCAAAGACAAAGAAAAACAACGGAATTTTGATATTTTTAAATACGACGGCTTAAAAGCAATAAAAATCGGTAAAACGGGCTATGCTATCCGTTGTTTTAAAGAAGCTCTGGAAATTGAAGAGGAATTTGAGACCTTGAGTTACTTGGCATCGGCCTATATACAGCAAAATGATATTCCGGAAGCCATTGAAATTTACAGCCGTATGGCCGTAATCGATCCCGATTATACAGAAACATTCTTAAACCGGGCACAGTTATATCTTCAAGAAAACCAAGGAGAAGCGTCAATTGCAGACTGTGAATATATACTTTCAAAGAATGCCTCCGACTACAGAGCTTATTTTTTAATGGGAAAAGCCCAGAAAATATTGAACCAGCCGGAAAAAGCAATCGAAGCGCTCAGTAAAGCCATAGAAATAAAAAATGATATGGCAGATCTGTTC
>JAEXFF010000034.1 GCA_023400335.1 Bacteroidota bacterium | reverse complement strand
TTTGAGGGAAGTTCTGAGCCGGGTATTGTTTGGGTTATGCAGGATGTAAACGGAAACGGCTTGCCCGATGATGAATGGTATGAACTAAAAGGAAGTGAGACCGGCAAAGAGGAAACTGTTCAGAATTATGCCATCACCTATTATCGTCCGGCTGGGCCGGGGATGAAGGTAGAGTGGACAGATGTAAACGGGAAAACCGGTGCTATCGATTATCTGATAGAGTACCACTCTCAGGCTTTTTATTATCCCAATTGGATCAGGGAAGATTCATATACCTTAAAGGGGACCTGTCTGGAAGCCCGGAATGTTCAGGACCCGGTGACAGGATTCTGGGACAATCAAGCTTTTGATTGGGGCTATGTAGACAATTTCGGTCAGGATAAGGCAGAGGGAGATAATGCGGATGCGGGACCATTGAAAACTTATTTTAAAATCAGTAATGCCATTAACCGGGATGGATCACCGGCCAATTTGAAATATATTGATTTTATAAAAGTGCAGACAGGAACAAATGCTAAAAGCGGATGGTTAGGGGAACAGTCTACGGAAGTTTTGTCATTTGAGGATCAGAATATAAGTAAATAACAGAATTAATAAGAAGAGTATGAAAAATGTTTTTAAAATAGGTTGTCTGTTATTGGGAATAGCCTTTGTTTTCGGAAGTTGTTCGGACGATGACAATAGTCCGTTTGAAGGTACGGACAATTATATCACAGCTGTGACTATCACACAAGCTGGTTCTGTTTATGAGGCTGTAATTGCCGGAGATAGTATTACCGTAACTGTACCTTATACGGTTTCATTGGATGGAGCTACAGTTGATTTTGAACATTCGGAATTAGCGGTAATCACTCCGGATCCGGCTACGATCGTTAACTGGAACAGCGAACGTCAGTTCCGTGTTACTTCTTACAATAATGCCGACAGACGCTATATATACCGGGTGATTCACTCTGATATTTATAATGAGGGAGATGTTGTTTTGCAAACACAGGCTGATGTAGATGCTTTTGCAGAAGGAGGAGCGACCGTTATCAGTGGGAATCTGGTGATCGGTGCATATACAGGGACAGATAGTGTGACAGATTTATCGGGTCTGGCAGCATTGAAAGAAGTAAAGGGAAGTATTATTGTAAACAATAATTATTTCGGAACGGATTTGAGTGGGTTAGATCATTTGGAAAAAGCGGGTTCAGTTAAAATTGGAACAGCTGCCGAACCTTCCCGTGCTCCTTTATTGTCTATGGTAAGATTCCCGAAATTGAGAGAAATAAAATCTGAATTTATTGTCAATAATACGAATATTCAGTGGGTACAGGCTCCGCTGCTTGTTTCTATTGGGGAATCGTTACTGGTATTTTCTGAAAGTCTGACTTCTGTCACTTTTCCGGAATTAAAATCGGTTCGTATGGATGTGCAGATAAAAGGGATCACGGAAGGGGTAACAGACTATGGAAGTATCATAAAAAACATAGAGTTCCCGGTTTTAGAGCAAATCGGTGGAAAATTATACGTAGCGAAAATGGCTGCCTTGGAGACAGTTGATTTTCCTTTGCTTTCTTCTGTAAATAACATTACGGTCGAAAAAGCCCGTTCTCTTCAGGAGTGGAACTGTCCGTCCCTGGAAAGTTGCGGAGCGATCAGTATCATTCCCATATCGAGAACAGTTGATCCAACCCCTCTCGAACGATTGA
This sequence comes from Bacteroidota bacterium, assembly GCA_023400335.1. Lineage (GTDB taxonomy): Bacteria > Bacteroidota > Bacteroidia > Bacteroidales > Marinifilaceae > Culturomica. The sequence goes on along the minus strand of JAEXFF010000034.1, from coordinate 12,418 downwards.
ATTTTAATTCCTTGAAAGAAATTGAGGGGGATCTGACATTATCGGGATTGGGGATTAAGGAGCTGACAGGAATAAGTAATCTGGAAAAAATAAGTGGAACCTTGAATTTATCGTTTGATAATGAATTAGTCAGTTGGGATTTGGTAAATTTAAAATATGCGGGAGGTATTGCCATAATCGGACCTATGAATAAGTTTGCTCCGGAAATAATCGATGTATCCAATGTAGAGTTCGGAGGGGGAGGGTTTGAGTTGAGGGTGCATAAGGCTGCTGTTATTAAAGGACCTCAGATTTTTTATGGAGATATAAAGTGGAATATTTCGGCAACGACTGTTATCGAGGGATTTGATAATATCGAAGGAAATATAGACTTAAATGTGAACGGAACGACGGCCCTTCCTTTTAAAGAAATTGGAGGAAATTTGATTTTTTCCGGTTCCGGTACTATTTCGTTTCCTGCCTTAAAGGAAGCTAGGGGGAATATAGAAGCCGGAGGAGGAACAAATCTGAATTTCCCTGCACTGACTCAGGTGGAAGGGTGGTTGTATGTGAATTCCAAAGCATTAAAAAATTTCTCTGCTCCTGTTTTAAAAGCGGTTGGAAAACAGCTTTGTCTGGCTCTGTCGGCGGCCTGGAATGTTACAGAGATTGATTTATCCTTACTCGAAACGATAGGATTAAAAGGCCCGGGTAAAAAGGGAAGTGAAAGTTACGAACTGGAAATGCCCGTAGGAAATATACAACATTTCAGTTTGCCTAAACTGACAGAAGTCAGAGGTGATATTTTTTTGGATACCTGGGCAGATGAAGTGGAGAGCATTGCTCTACCAAATCTGAAAACAATTACAGGTACCTTGAATATTTGGAATACCGATGAAGATGATTCATATGAAAGTTTGACTACCTTGAATTTTGCATCCCTGACAACGGTCGGTAAAATCGATATTCAGTATAATGGCGGATTGAAAGATTATTCTACTTTTAGCCCTTTGTTTGTAAACAGTAAGTTGACAGCAGAGCAATGGGTTGTATTGAATAATGGTTATAATCCTAGCTGGCAGGATATGAAAGACGGTAAATATGCCGAATAACTTGAGTTAGGCTGTGCGATACCGCTTCGGTTCTACTGAATCGGGCGGTATTGCTTTTATATAAAATAATGTATGAAAAATTTTTTACTTTCTGTTTTCTGTTTGTTTTTTGTGGCAACCGGATGGACTCAGGAAAAAGATAAAGTTGCCTGGCGCTTGAAACTCAAGCAGGTGGACGTGACGGCTCAGCGCAAGTTTCAGGATATCGGAATTACCCGGACAGAGATCGATACGATGGTGCTTCGGGAAAGTGTAATAAACAGTTTGGCGGATATTTTGTCCCAAAGTACTTCCGTTTTTATAAAAAATTACGGGCGGGGGACATTGGCTACGGCATCTTTCCGGGGGACAGCGCCTTCACATACCCAGGTGTTATGGAATGGAATGAAGATCAATTCCCCTATGTTGGGACAGGTTGATTTTTCTTTAATTCCTTCTTACTTTGTCGATGATCTGAGCCTTTGGCACGGAGCCAGTTCCGTAAATGTAACCGGAGGAGGTTTGGGAGGAGCCATTACCCTTTCCAATAAACCAATGGCGGGAGTTGGAATGGACTTGAATTTTATTCAGGGGATCAGTAGCTTCAATACTTATGACGATTTTCTCCATTTCCGTTATGCTTCCGCAAAATGGCAAAGTTCGACGCGAATTTGTTATGTCAATTCGCAGAATGATTTCAAATACCGGAACTATAACAAAAAAGATTTTGATAAAGACGGGAATTTCATAAGTTATCCCATAGAGCGGAATAAAAACTGTAAATACCGGGATTTGCATCTTTTGCAGGAGGTCTATTACGACCGGAAAGACGGGAACCGTTTTTCATTTGCCGGATGGTATGTTGATTCAAAACGGGGAATACCGATGTTGGATGTAAATTACCGGGAAGAGAATGAGGCGAAAAATCAACAGAAACAGAATACTCTACGGGTGGTAGCCGGGTGGGACCACAACCGGGAAAAACTGAAAATAGCAGGGAAAGTGGGATATAATTTCGACCATATTTTGTACACTTACGAAGGAGAGGTTGCCGAAGGGGTATTGGCTGAGATGCAGCATGCCAGTAGTTATGTACATTCTGGTTTTATTTCGGGGGAAACGGAATATTTCCCTTCAGAAAAGTGGATGCTGAAAGCCAATATTTCCGGTCAATTTCATTTTGTAGATAGTTGGGATAAAATTACTGCCACCGGGTATGAGAAAAACCGGACAGAGGTCTCAGCTTTGGCGACCTTGCGTTATCGTCCCTGGAAACGTCTGGGATTGGCTGTGGATGTACGTGAAGAATATTACGGGGAATATACCCCTGTGATTCCGGCAGCTTTTCTGGATATTGTATTATGGCCGCGCTATGAGGTTATCCTAAAATCTTCGATTGCTAAAAATTTTCATTATCCGACATTGAATGATCTGTATTTTTTACCGGGGGGTAATGATACTTTAAAAACTGAGAAAGGATATACATACGACCTCGGTATGGAGTTTACGGTGAGGAGCGGAGAAGCCTTTTCTTTAAAGGGGGAGGTGACGGCATACGATTCGCATATTGACGACTGGATTGTTTGGTTGCCGACTTTTAAAGGATTTTGGAGCCCGGTGAATGTAAAAAAAGTACATAGTTATGGTTGGGAACTAAAGGGGAAGGCAGCATTTAAATGGGGGGCCTGGAAACTTTTTCTCGATGCCAATTGGGCACAGACCCGTTCCATTAATCATGGTGATCCGATGAGCTGGGCGGACGAATCAATCGGAAAACAATTGGTATATATTCCTGAATATTCTTCTGGGGTGATTGGACGTTTAGAATGGAAAGGTTTTTCTTTTCTTTACAAATACAATTATTACAGTGAGCGTTTTACCACTTCCAGTAATGAAAAGGCAACCAAAATCGGACATCTGGGATCATATTACATGAATGATATATCTTTGGAAAAGCGTTTTAAAATTCAGCATACTGCATTTTCATTGAAATTTTCGGTTTATAATCTCTTTGATGAGGAATATGTATCGGTATTGAGTCGGCCGATGGCCCGCCGGAATTATGGTTTTTTTATCGGAATTAATCCCCGTTGGTGGCGGTCCGGGCAGTAAGGATTAAATTTTTAATTTATAATTAAGAATAGAAACTTTTTCTCTGCTTTTTATCAGGAAAATAGAGAAAAGAAGGGAGCTTTACATAGTATAAATCCGGAAAGCAGCAAGGGGAGGCAGCATTTTGTCTGCTGCTGAAACGACATTTGCCGAACGGGGGATTCGGCAGACTTCCCTAGGGGATATTACTTGCAGAGCGGATGCCAGACGGAGGGATCTTTAAAGAGAGACGTATGAAGGAATGGTTTTACAAGAATTACCGGCAGACAGTGAAATATAAACAGGATATTCTTCCGGCTGTTCCCGTAAATTATCCACATATATAGCCGGATGCTGTATTGTGAAATATTCTGAAAATCAGGATATAGAGGGAATTATAAGTTTTAATATGGACCTATCTCTAGAGCCGGGCAGGCAATGATTTTGAAATCTTGGGAAAAAATCTTTTACCGGCAGAGGAGGCGGGAAGCAAAATCACGCAGGGAGTGGCATTGGTTTAAATGTTTTTAGATAGAATCCCTATATTTAGGTATTGAAGTCTACCGGAGAATTTCTTAATTTTGCTCAATTAATAGGTAATTAAATTTTGTTTAAAGTATGAAAACACTTTATTTATTGTGTATGCTTACCGGAATATTGTTTTTTAGCGTAACCGGTCAGGGTTGCCAGTCTGGCAAGAAAAGTAATAAGCAAACAGCTTCCAGTGAACAAATGAGTACGCAGGTATTGCAAATTGATGATTTATTGGGGAAGGCAGATTCTTTAAAAGGGCAGGAGGTAGAAATTGAGGGTGTATGTACCCATATTTGTGCGCACGGCGGAGGAAAAATTTTTCTGATGGGCAGTGATGACACGCAGACAATCCGCGTGGAAGCAGGAGAGAAAATAGGTAGTTTTAAGCAGGAAGCTGTAAATAATATAGTCCGTGTGAAAGGAAAACTGGTGGAAGACCGTATGGATGAAGCTTATTTGGCTCAGTGGGAAGAGATGCTAAAATCACAAACGGCTGCGCAACATGGGGACAGTGAAGCCGGTTGTTCTTCAGAACAAAAAGCCAGGGGAGAAGCTGTTGCAGCAACCCAGCAACAAAGAATAGATAATTTCCGGAAACGGATAGCTGAGCGGAAAGAAAAAGAAGGGAAAGATTACCTTTCTTTTTATCATGTAGATGCAGACACTTATACGATTCAGTAAAAACAAATGTATAGAATGCCTCAGATACGTAAATGGTGTCGTTTTATCCACCGGGATCTCTCTTATTTTTTTGCGGGTATAATTGTGATTTATGCCGTATCGGGTATGCTGCTGAATCATAAGCGGGATTTTAATGCAGAATATGCGGTTAGCCGGCAGGAATTCGTCTTAAACCAGGAATTGTTTCAGGCAGGAAAAGATATTTCCAGGGAAGACGCCTTGGCTTTTCTGAAGAGGGTAGGAGAAGAAGAGGAGAGATATACCAAACATTATTTCCCGAAAGAAGACCAGTTAAAAATTTTTATAAAGGGAGGTTCTTCCTTGGTCGTGGATTTGAAAAATGGGGAAGCGGTGTACGAGCAGCTCAGGAAACGTCCGGTGATCAGTGCCTTTAACCGGTTGCATTACAATCCGGGTCGTTGGTGGACTGTATTTTCCGATATTTTTGCTTTGTCATTATTAATTATCACACTGACGGGGCTTATTCTGGTGAAAGGAAATAAAGGTTTATGGGGGCGCGGAGGTATTGAATTACTCCTGGGTATTTTGTTTCCTCTGGCATTTCTCCTTTTCTTTTGATGTCTTTTCGCTGAAAAGGATTACCGGCTATCCAAATGATTTTTCTGGATAGCCGGTTGTTTTATGGCCTGAAAATCAGAAAAGGAATCCAGCTGAAAATACCCAGAAAGCAAATTACGATTGCCGGTACTGTTGCCGGATGGTCTGATTTCCGCCGGATAATCCAGTAGACGACAGCCAGCATTATATTGAGTAAAAATGCCCGGGCCGAGGGGCCGGAAAAACGGGGATATACCCAATTGTCATTGTAGGAGGTAAAGGATAATTGAAAAGGGAAAATATAAGCTGCGGTTTGAGAAGCTTTTTGTGGAGATGCTGTCAGCGATAGCGTATCGGCTAGAGTATAATCCCGGGCATTAACGGCATAAAATTTCTGTCCGTTATTGCCGGAAATTTGTATGGTCCAGTAAAAAGCATCTCCCACAATCATGAGATTTTCTTTTTCCGGATTGAAAGAGGGAAGAGGTAATTTATATAAGGCATAATCCGGAGATTTCAGGGCATAGAAATAATTGGCGGTGTCTGTTAAAAAACAATAAGTACGACGTCCCGGGTATTCTGTTGGAAAAATATATTTCGGCCGTATGGTTTCGGGGATATCCGTATTTTTGACATAAGGTCGTCCGCAAAGTTGTTTGACATGGAATAACTGAGCGTTTTTATCCGTAATGAAATAACCTTCGTCGTATTCCTTCCGGGTTGATGGATTTCCGGCTATATAACGGGCCGGGAAATTGAAATTTTTCCTTTTAAGAATTTGCGTGAAAAGTGCACTTTTGTCTTCCCGTATGGTATTTGTAGCCATTTCGATAAATTCCATGCGTTTGTGAATCCGGAAAACATCTTCTGGCATTTCCAGCTCTCCCCGCTTGGGCATCGTTTCGAGAAGGGGGTAGAGTGGAGGGCGTGTGGTATTGACATCAGAAGGGGCATGCCGGAAAATAAAATTTTCGCGTTTGATATCTGCCAGCGTGATTTCCTGACCTTCTATTTCTTTCGGGAATCGCCCGCTTGAAACAAGGCGGTGATAATAAAAAGTGGGTAGGATACTGTCAAATTGATCTTCGGTAAACGTATTTCCCCGGGAATCCTGATAATTTAGTTGATCATTCCGGAAATTGACAGAAACAAAGCTATGCGTAATGCAACTGTATAAGGTAAAGGGATAGGAATGGGGCCGGGAAGTCATAAAATGATAACTCCAGGGCAGTATCCAGGCTAAAAGGAAGATCACTAATGTAACTAATATCACTTTGCTGAAATGTGTCATGCTTAAAACTTTTTGAGGTTAGTCCTGTTTTCCTGCGGTAAATCTTTTGACAGAAAACCAGGGAAAATAGAGAATACATAAAATAAATAAGATCAGTAAAGGCAGCATACTATCGTAAGCCTGGGGCGTATCGGACAGGAAAAAAATCCGCAAAGCCCCGATCGCGATCAGACTATAGATAATGCGGTATTTTCCGGTCGGTTCAATACATATCCAGACGGTACAAATATAGGCTATAATACCGGCGAGGAACCAGGGAAGGGCTGTTAGTAAAATGCGGTTAACCAATTCCGTTGCCAGAATAGGATAAAGATAAGCGGAGAGCAGGCTGTATTGCAATATGAAGATCAGGATTATTCCTGCTAAACCGAAACCGGTCATGGTCATAATCATACGTCTCTGAGAGAAAGGCATATGGAGAGTTAATTTTAGTCTTTTCTGTTGCATTTCCGGGACAAACTGAACAATACCTGCCAGCATTCCGGTGAGGAGGGGTAAGTATTGGAGGATATTAATAAAGACAACTTCTTTCAGGAGCAGAATTTCCCAGAGGTGTGTTACGCCTCTGAAATTGACGATCCGGTTCATCGTCAAAAGGGCATAAACAGTGAAGCAGAAATTAATGATGAGGATCAGAAACCAAAAGCGTTTCAATTTAATCCATTCTTTCAATAATATAGCATGTATCATGATTTCAGAAATTTAATATTTGCCGGTCAGGCCGATAAAGATATCTTCCAGGTTTAACTTTTCTTCCTTTAACTTTTCAAAAGGGAGTTGATTTTGTTGCAGCCATTGATATACATATTCCGGAGACTCGAAAGTAAATGTTTCTCCTTCTCCTTTCATTACAGAAGGATGGTATAATAGAGGATCTGCCGGCAATGTTTTGACAGAAGTTTTAAATGAATATCTTTTAAATTTGTCCATTAGTTCGCTTACAGACATTTGCAGCAGAATTTTCCCATAGTCCATCAGGATGCAATCGTCCACTACTTTTTCCATATCCTGAATAATATGGGAGGTGAGAAAGACCGTTTTTTGTTCGGCTTTGGCATATTCTCTGAGGTAATCGATGAAGAGGCGCCGGTAACCCGGATCCAGTCCCAGGGAAAAATCATCCAGTACCAGTAATTCTGCATTTTGAGCCAGGATCAGCCCGAGGGCAACCTGGGAACGTTGGCCGCAGGACATGGAAGCTATTGTTTGACGAGGGTTAATTTTTAATTTGCCCATCAGTTCATAATAGACGGCTTTATTCCATTGCGGATAAAAAGCCGCATAAAATTTTTCGATTTGTTGTATATTCATAAAAGCGAAGGATACATGCCCTTCCAAAAGCAGGGCTATTTTTTGAAGAGTAGACGGTCGTATGTCCCGGATATTTTCGCCGAAGATCAGGCATTCTCCGGCTTTGGGTTGCAGATAGCCCATTAAGATATTAATGGTTGTCGTTTTGCCGGTTCCGTTTTTCCCAAGTAAGCCCAGAATCCTGCCTCGGGGTACGTTAAAATTGAGGTCCTGATAAATCATCCTTTTCCCGTAATAATGGGTGAGATGATGACATTCTATTATGTTTTCCATATTGTTAATGTTCAAAGAGTCAATGCTGTATTATAATACGATTCCCAAAGCCAGCGAAAAATAAAGGCCTTCAGAATGGTTACTGAGCCGGTTGTATTCACCTTGTGCTTTTATAAGTAATGTTTTATTTGTAAGCCATCCGCTGTAATCAAAACGGACGTCAAAATAAGCTGTTGTCCGGTCGGCGGAAAGAATGTTATAATTAGAATACAACATTTCTGTTATTTTTTCTTCTGTTCCCAGATCATTTAGCACCAGATTGGAATGAAGCTGCCGGGTATGTGTGCCTTTTACTGTAAAATGTAGTAAACAATTTTTTAAAATGTGAAGGGTCTTCAAACTGATTCCTGCATTTAAAACTTCAGATTTGAGCTGGCGTACCGGAGATAAATATCTACTTTCTGCCTGCTGATAACCGGCATAAGGGGACAGGCTCCAGTTAAAACGGGAGAAATGTCTGTTTTCATAGATGAAAAGCAGCTGAGAAAATAATTGCTGACAAGTATATTGCTGCACAGATCCGATCTGCTGGTAAGCACCGCTGGTGGCGTCTCCAAACAGGTTTTCTGTTCCTTTCCGCATGCTTCTCTCCGCTGTCAGCCGGATTCCCCATGTCCGTTCTGTTGTGCTGTGACGCCAGCTTGCTTCTCCGTTGATACGGTTTTCTGCAACTTCATTTAAAGGCAGATTATTTAAATCGGATAATATTTTTTCAAAATAGAAATGATGATATCCCAGTGATACGGAAAATCCTTGTTTTTGCCGTGGATACAGAGACAGACTACCGCTAAAGGCTTTTCCTTTGTAAAACGTATTGTTATTGGTTCCGGAAAAACGGACATAATCCATTCCCAGGCCACTCATATGGTATACTTTGTATACGCCGAGTTCATTAAAGAATTTAACATTATTCGCCTGTTTGTATTTACGGCCTTTCAGGGAAGTGCCGATGGTATAATTCTTTTTTATTTTAAAAGCGATTCCGATTTGACCGTTTAGGTCTGAGACGATATTCCGGGGACGCGGGTCTTTTTTCCGGTACTCCATATTGGCTCTGTAACTCAGTTCTGCTCCCCAGACAAGGGAACGGTGTTCGTGAGCATACCCCCCTGTGAAAGAATAAATTTCCGATTTTAAATCCCCTCCCAAAGTGTCGGCCATAACATAAGGATAAACAATCCGGAAATCGGAGGTTTCATTCCAGCGGATGTTGGTGGTCTGACTGTTTTGGTAAAAAGCCTGGCCCCACGCCCGGGAATGGGGCGTCAGCTTGTTCCGGGACTCTGCATTGAATTGAAAACCCTGTCCTCCTTCTCCTTCCTGCATGATTCGGGTTTTGTTGTCCTCCCTGTAATAAGCTGAAAGGGATAATTCGGTCTTGTTGGTTGAATGTAAATAATATCGTAAAGCCGGATTTCCGGATGCCTCAGGAGTAAAATTTGAAAAGGGTGACAGGTAAACTGCCACCCGTTGCAGCACAGTTTCCTGTGCTGTGGTTGTTTTTACTAAGACAAACGATGAGAAAAATAATATAAAAAGCGTTTGTAAAACCGGACAGTGATTAGGCCTCCGGAAATATAATGTTCGTAAAACCGGAACAAAAGGCGAAAAACAAGATTTTGATATAAGAAACCGGGTGATCATGTTATTTATTTGAAAACATAATAAGGATCAGCTTTTACTTCCGCATCAAAATCAGTTGCCGAATTATTGGTATCCTGGAGAATTACTCTCCCGTCTTCGGTTGTAGAAGCTACTTTACGGCGTACACTCTTGCCGTAGCGGCTGGCATCTTGATTTACAGTACCACAGTAAGTCCAGCCCAAATCCAGAGAAGGAGCCGTTACCAACCAGACAAAATCGGATTGGATACTGCAATTTACAGCATCTAGAACCCAGGTATTCGGTATTTTATAACAATCTCCGTCCATAGGGAAGCTACCTGCGGGTAAGACCATTTCGTATTCGTAATGATAAGCGTAATCTCTCAGATAAGATGTTTTGTCGACATTTTCCGGAATCCGGGCGAGTACGTAAGATTTGAAACCTCTGTTATGGGGGCTCCAGATGGTAGCTGTATAACAGTAATATTTGTCCATATCGGGAACATCCGGATTGTTTACATCCATAAAATTGGGATTTGTAGATTCGTCATACCATTCGAAATCGGCTTTTGTCAAATCGAAAGAATTGGAGTTTGCTTGCGTATGGTCGATCGCATTGTCGCAGATCAGAATGGATTTTCCAGGGAGTACCGGGTAATCTTTGCCTGTTCCGGGCACTACATAGATGGCTCCGGCTGCAAAAGCATCTTTCATAATGTCAGGACTGTAATCGTATTTTTTTACGGTCGTAAATTCAGATTCGGCAATTACCAGGCGATCGGCATATAAAGTATCGGCGGAATTATTGTAAATCCGGAAATACTTGTCACCTGTATATTGTTTATTTTCAGGTGTTTCTGTTCCTGTAAAGAAGATTTCAGCAATTACAAAATTTCCTTCTGTCCCGCTTGTATTATTGTGTAGAAAACCGTCCAGACTGATAATCGGGGAACTTGCCGAAGTCAATTGCACATTTTCTTTATAAGCTCTGATTTTACTGCTGATTTGTTCCTCGTGGAAATCGTAGGTAATATCTCCTTCAAAGGTCATATTATATAAACCTTCCTCTACCGTAAGGGTAAACATGAAAGAAGTGGAAGCCTGGGTTTCCAATGGGGTCACAGAAATTTCTGATTCTTTCCCTGTTGTGATATTCTTTAAGGTGGCTACTACGTTACTGATTACGGCGTTCGAAACGCTGTCAGGAGCATTGAGGCTAACGGAGATAGTTACCTGCGGTACAACGTAATTGTCATCATCATTGCAGGAATATAATCCGAAAAATAATGCTAGACTGATAATAAATGCAGATAATTGTTTTTTCATTTTTTATAAATTTAAATTTGACATTTTATAGTTTCAATGTTATTTCCATACCGAAATAAGGATTCACATTCCGTCTGATTGTATAACCGTTGGATTTGTAGTCCGGACAGTAGTCCAGAATGCGGTCGACATATAAGGAAAGGTTTAAGAATTTTCCGAAATTTTTACTGGCTTTAAAATTAACGTACATGTAAAAAGGTTCCATCGTTTTCTTAAATAGCTCGTCGTTATATGTTTTGACTAACCATTGTTTGTATATGTCCTTCTGATCTTCTGCCGTATAGGCATGTATTTTACCTGTAACATCCATATAAGCAACAGGAGTCCCGTTTTGTTTGAATCTTCGGGAACTGTTGAACCACATACATTCTACCCACATGGAGAAGGTCAGCCCTAATTGTTTAAAATAAGTGTCCAGAATGAATGTGGTGTTGAATTGTTGTTTTTCGGAGCCGTCGATTCCGTCGTAATATCCTATATATTTATCACTCACAGATATATTGTTTACAATTTTACTGACGGGGGAGAAGACCGCTTCACTGTTTCTGTATGTGGTACGGAACCAGGCTCCGTTAATTGTCAGTTTGGTTTTGAGTAATTCAAAGCGGGGTGAGAAAAAGGTGAATTCTACGCCTTCTTTCCATAGGGAACTGCCGTTTGTAACCTTGCTATGATTTCCGAGAAGAGTGTCCAGTTGCCAGGCGACATCTGCTAAATCCGGAGGACCCTGTAGTTGGCTGTCGTCAATGGAAGAAGCATCGTATTTTTTATAACGATACGGTTGTGTCATAGTGGAATGACGGAAACCGGAATTTAAAACTTCTTTGAAATACGTTACTGTAAGATGGCTTTTCTGATAAGAAAAATCCGTTTTGATCTCTCCTTTCCGGTTGCGTGCCGGTTTGAGTTGGTCGTTCGTGGGATCGATGACATAGGTCAGGATATTGATCCGTTTAAAATCTGCATTTAAACTATAATAGTTTAATTGCATGATATCGTTATAAAAAAGATAGGGGTGAAGTTGTTGTAAAGTCGGCATTTTCGTTTGCCAGCCGATTGCTCCGGATAAACGGATATAAAGTGACCGGTTCCGGCCGATACCTGGAAAACTCCATTGAGCAGAAATCCGGGGATCGAAATACATTTTGTTTTGTATTCGGTAAGGAGAAGAGAGATTGAGTAACATGGAAGCCCGTATTCCGCCTATAACTTCCAGATGATGGTAACCAACGGGAATAAGGAAATGGTCTTCTGCGAAGATCCCGTATTTATGGGCTGCAGGAATATCCCTGAAGGAGGTTGGGCGAAGCGATGTCAGCGGATTTAGAGGACGGTTGATGTCATAAACCTGTCCCTGTCCGTAGTTTTTATCCATACTCCATTCGGTTCCCAGGAGTATTTTTTGAAGGATACTGCCAACTGGAATTTCAAGATTTGCTTTTAATTTGGCCGATGCCATAAAGGGCTGGCCGTCTACTACTAGTTTTGCTGTGTATTTATAAGGTAATATTTCCCCCTCGTGTTCTCCGGCTTCCAGGGAGTTCGGGACTACCCGGTCCCGGTCCAGTTGTACAAATTTCGTTTGCTTGATCTGATCTTTCTGGTAACTCAAAAATGTATGGAATTCCAAACGTTTGAGTATTTTGCTACTCATAGAATCGAGAACCAGTGTATTACCG
>JAEXFF010000030.1 GCA_023400335.1 Bacteroidota bacterium | reverse complement strand
CCTAAGAAATAACCTCTTGAGGCATTATCAGGGTTTTTCACTTCCGGAATCAGCTGGGCGATACTGGCACCTTGCCATTGAGGATAAATTAAACGGATCGTTTTCGGTTCCTTTTCCATATTTTGAGGATTAGTTAAAATTGCTTCTTCTGCATCGGAAGGTATTGCTCCGGACAATTATTCTACTGGCGACAGAACTTGTTTAATTCTTGCAGATTTTTGAATTTTTTCTGTTTTGAATGTAAATTTACAACACTTTTTATTTTTATGCAATTATTTAAATAAAGGAGCGGGGTTTTATGTCATTCGGGACACAAAACTCCGTCTTCTTACGTTCGTTATAGCCGGTTATTTATTTTCCGGAATAATCTCGTTGATACAGGCGAGGGCATTTAAAGTACGCGGATAACCGATATAAGGTAACAATTGAGTAGCTACAGCTAGCAAAGTATCTTTTCCGTTGCCCACATTTACATTTCCCTGAATATGGCTTTTGACTTGGGATTCGCAACCGCCAAGGGATATAAGCATGGAAAAAGTAAGTAATTCCCGCATCTTTATATCCAGACCGTTGCGGGTTAAATAGTCTCCGAAGCAATTTCCCGATAAAGCTTGCTGGATATGCAATTGGTTGTGGGGAGAGGCTGCATACATTTTATCTATAGATTCGCCGAAAATTTCTTTTTGTAAAGCCAACCCTTTTTCAAACCGGGTTTCAGGCGATGTCACCGATTGGCTTTCCAAGGGAAGTTTTATGCCATTTGCCGCCAACACTTCATTGGCTATTCCCCAAAAATCGTATGCTTTTGCAAAACCGGTATAGGGTATGGCTTGGAAAATTACCTCTCTGATCTCCACTGGGGTTATTCCGTTGTTCAGAGCCGCTTTCAGCATCAACCGGTACATTCTTTCAGTTTGCAGAGCAATGGCCGATGCCATTGTTACCAAAATCCGGGTACGGGTATCCAAATTGCCATACTGCTGTACCTCATCAAAAGCGAAATTACCGATCACTTCTGCCAGTTCCGGGTCAGTTTCCTGAAGAGCATTTCCTATATGCCAGGCCGAAAGATTCTTTTTGGCTACATCCGATAAACGGCATAATGGTCCGGACTTTGTCGTTGCCGCTGCATATTGTTCGTCATCCACAGGTTCGAACCAGGTATTTTTATTTGTCTGAGGATTACACTCTACTGCCAGATGTGCAAACCAACTGTCGGGTGCAGCTCCGTGCCAGTGAATAACATTTGGGGCAATCTCCACTACATCTCCCGGGAGCAGTTCCCGGGCCGGTTGCCCCTTTTCCTGATAGTAACCCCTTCCGGCGGTGACAATCAATAACTGCCCGCCCGTATGGCTATGCCAGTTATTACGGCAACCTGGTTCAAAGGTAACATTGTAAACCGGACAATTCAGCTCCTTCCTATTTGTCAGGGGAGCAAGGTATGACTGCCCGATAAAATACTGTCCGTTAATGGGCGGATTCGGACCGCCTTGCGGAAAAATCTGATGAAATTTCATATCTTTTTCTTGTGCTTGAAGGGTTCCTGTCACCGTTAACAACAGGAAAGCCAGTGTTTTTAAAAATTGTTTATTTTTCATGTAGGTTTCTTTTACTATTTTTACCCGGAAAGGTAAGAACGTTATCCGGATTCTTTTAACTATACGTCACCTATTGCCCGTTTGGCTATTGATTTTTTCTTTTCCCGTTTTGTAAAATTACAGTGTTTTCTAAAGATATTTTGTATCCGGATTCCGGATAATATTACCACAATTCCGGATTCTTCCGGATCTGGAGAGATGGAGGTTTTATACAAAAATGACACAAAAACCCCCGTCCCCTGGTGTTTATGGCAGGATATGTTCGTAAATCTCGTCGGAATGGAGCTGTTCTATACCCTTCAACCGGGCAGCACAGACACGCAGTCCTACGTCCCCCATGCGGGATTCCCTCTATTCAAGCCGGATAAGTTCGTATTTCCGTTTTCCCAGACCGATGGCTTCAGCATGTTCAAGGGTATGAATGCCATGACGGGATTCTATCCGTTCAATCAGGTGAACCTTGCCGGGATCTTCTGAGGCATACACCAGATCTACGCATGCCTGATCCAATGCTACCGGATCGAGGGAGGCTAAGATACCGATATCGCCCATTTGGGGGGCTTCCGGATGCGCATTGCAATCGCAATCTACCGAAAGATTATTGGCTACGCTGATATACAGGATATTGTCGCCGCAATGCTCGGCAACAGCTTTAGCTGCTTCGGCCATTGATTCCAGAAAATCGTCCTGTGCAGGGAGATTTCCCCACATCTCGGCTGAATTTTTTGTTTTTCCTGCTGAATGAATCCATGCCTTTCCGGCCGAAGAGGCAATACCGATGGAGATATTCTTGATCGCACCGCCGAATCCGCCCATGGCATGTCCTTTGAAATGGGACAGTACCACTGTAAAATCATAATTCAGATAATGGGAACCTACAAAGTCTTCTTTCAGATGCTTGCCGCCTTTCACTGGAAGTGTCACTTCGCCTTCAGCATCCATGATATCTACGGGAGCAATGGCCGTAAAACCGTGATCTGCTGCTGCTTTCCGGTGGCTTTCCGTATCAGAACGTCCTCCGGCGTATGCTGTATTGCATTCTACGATTGTACCCTTTATTTGTTGTACTAAATCCTTGATGAGGACGGGCTGTAAAAAATTATGACCTCCCGGTTCGCCTGTCGAAAGCTTAACGGCTATTTTGCCTGTTGCTTTCCGGCCGAGTGCTTCATAAATCCGGGCTAAGTTTTGAGGGGTAATCTCTTTGATCATATATACCTTTGACGGGGTTTCCGCTTTATCCCACGTTTCCGGTGTAGTTGAACCTTTGCTGTTTCTGGCCTGACCGCAAGTCATTCCTGTAAAACAGATAACCGATACCATCGTTATTATGCAAATTTGTTTCATTGTAATTTTTTATTATTGGTTTAGTTCAAATATTCCGCTTACTTGCTTCAGATAATCTGTGATGGGCAGGTGCTGCGGACAGATTTTTTCACATTTATGACAACCGATACACGCTGACGCTTTTCCGTGGGTTTCTGCATAGGTCTCATAGTAAGCCTGCTGGATGGAAAAACCTTGATTAATGGATTGTTTTTCTGCATTATAAAGCGCAAAATATTCAGGAATAGCTATCTGTTTCGGACAACCGGTTACACAATAGCGGCAGGCTGTACAAGGGATAGCAATCGAACGGTTGATTATGCCGACGGCCTTTTCTATTGTAGCCCGTTCCTCTTCGAAGAGCGATTTGAAATCCTGCATATAGGACGTATTATCCAGTAATTGTTCCAGGGAGGACATTCCGCTTAGTACTACCAATACGCCTTCAAGACTCGCAGCGTAACGGATTGCCCAGGAGGCTACGGATAATTCGGGACGTACTTTCCGGAACAGTTGTCCGGCCTCTTCTGTAACCTGTGCCAGTGCGCCGCCCTTTACGGGTTCCATGACAATAATCTGTTTATTGTGGCGGCGGGCGACTTCATAGCATTTGTGTGACTGGATACTTTCATTCTCCCAGTCCAGATAATTGAGTTGTAATTGTACAAATTCCGTTTCCGGATGGGCCCTCAGGATTTCGTCCAGCAGCTCTGCCTGATCGTGAAAGGAAAAACCGATATGCCGGATTTTCCCTTCGGCTTTCTTCCGGGCAATAAACTCAAAACTACCGAGGCGGCTGGCAGTTTTATAATTCATGCCATTCAAGCTGTGGAGTAGATAATAATCGAAAAATTCCACCCCACATTTCTCCAACTGTTCAGTGAAAATACGTTCCTGATCGCTTTCCTGTTCGAGGAACATGGTGGGCAGTTTCGAAGCCAGTGTAAAGCTATTGCGGGCATGGCGTTCCACAAGTACTTCCCGTACGATACATTCGCTTTGGAAATCATGGTACATATAGGCTGTATCAAAGTAGGTAAAGCCCCGTTCGAGGAAAGTATCTACCATCTGTTTGACCTGAGCCTTATCCACTGCTGCAAAATGATCCGCTTCCAGCAGAGGCAGGCGCATTAATCCGAATCCCAATTTCTTTGTCATTTTATTTGCGTATTAGATAATTAATAATTATCCAGCCGCCGAATACCTGCATCAGCATACCC
>JAEXFF010000010.1 GCA_023400335.1 Bacteroidota bacterium | reverse complement strand
GGGTAGAATTTGCCACTTTCACCAAATTGTGGTTAGACATCAGGAAAGCGTCTTTTTTCCAGATTTCATCGTTGTCTGTTAATAATTCAGGTTCATCCGACAGCGTATGAATACTATGGGTCAGATCATTGATATTGATAGAAGAAATGGGATTACAGAAAGCATAAGCGTAAATCTCTCCTGTTTTGTATGTCTCCAATGCACTTCTGTCCAAAGTTGTCACAAGTCTGGGGTATTTTCCATCCTCTTTAGGTTCCACATCCAGACGTTGACTGACAATGAGAGATCCGTCAGCCTTTGTCAGCACCAACAATATCTCCTTGACACTATTCTCATAATTCTTGCCCACTTCAGCACCGCCAGTAGAATTGCTTCCGTTTCCATCCTCGCCATCTGTTGTCGTGCTCCTTGAACTGCTTCCCTGCATCAGTTGCACCCCGAATTCCACATATACATCATTCTCAGCATTGGCCGGCTGAGACACATTTGCCTCATCTGAGCATGCCCACAAACACAATGCTGCAAGCCCGGACATCAAAATCTTACTAAACTTTTTCATATTGATTCCTTATTTTCTTATTATTACTTCTTATCAATTTTGTTAATCTGTTCCAGTGCATCGGCAGCCTCTTTCACACCCATGCTTTGTGCCTGCGACAACAAGCGGCGTGCCTGTACATAGTCTTTGTCCAGTCCGGCAAGTACACCGCGCGCATATACCGCCTCAGGCGTGCCGCCTGCCTTTGCCACATACTTACGCGCCGAAACAAGATCACCGCGAGACATCGCCACATTGGAAGCGTTCAGATTTGCCGTAGCATCATCAGGATAGAGACGAACCATGGTTTCGAACACCTCATTATACTCGTCACTGCCTGCCGGATAGCTCTCCGCCACACGATAAAATTCATTCAAACTCAACTTACCCGGGGCAGTACGCCAAATGCGACGCGCCTCTTCTATATCAGTATAAGCACGGACTACATATTCCACCGTATAGTCCGAGTGACGAAGACCGGGATAGACCTCACGAAGCAGAAACTGATAGTCCCGGGGATAACGCGCCTTGATTTTCTGTTCACGTGCATCCGGATCACCACCGCTGTGCACCAACTCCAAAATGCCATAACGATCCGGAAGTGTACAAGTTTTCAAATAACGCTCCAGTCCTGCCCAGTCCTCAGGCTCGTAGTCTGTAGCCATGACACCAGACGGGAAATTATACAAACGCTGTACATAATCCTTCAATGTTTCCGTACGTCCTTGGGCAAGGCGGGTGTTATTGGCATAACTACCCTCAGGAGAAGCATAGCCCTTAATGCGGATAGAAGTGATGCGGGTATCAGCATCATTGCGCACGGTGTCTATCGTGGCACGGATCTTAGCAAGTTCTATCGGATTACGACGGTAATCCTCGTAAATTTCCGTGCGGTTCACTGGAAAATCAATATAAGCGGAACCTTTCAGTTCACGGGTTTTCAGCTCCTCTGCTTTCGGAACACAATAAACAAAGATCGGAGAGAAAATCTTCGGGTGAAAATCCAGCGTAGTCAACGGCGAACGGTCGGACAAAAGTACCTCGCACAAACAACCACACACCTCATCGCCAAGCTCAAGAGTAGCGTCGGCCATCCATTCAGCATATGGCACCATGGCGCTATAATGAATTACCCGGTCATGACCGGCACGAAACAGTGAAATACCCACACCTGGAGCAGCATCATTGCGTAAATGGAAATAATAACGGTTACGACCTGCCAGCACTACAGGAGAAAGAAACAATTCATTATTCTCCGCACGGAGCACAGGAGCAAAAGATACTTCACGGGAAGACGGCATATCAATACCTGCCACATCAATATTCATTGACACAAGCAGATTCTCACCGCTACGAGCAATATTCAGACCGTCTACTTTTACACGTCCCAACGTCAGAATAGTCTGGCTGTTTATTCCTATTATGCAAAATAACAAAAGAAGTATACATAGTAATTTCTTCATAAGCAGTATCTTTTAAAATACGTAGATCAGGTTTAGTGCGACCTTTGTAGGGCCTACATAGTGATGGGATTTGCCATCAATCAGTTTGGTGCCGCAATCGGCACAGGGATAGGCATCGAAACGGGTATAGGCATAACCCACACCGATTTCGGCCTCCACGTTCCAGTAGCGGGAAAGAATCCACGAATAACCGTAAGCAATACCGGCACCTACAAACCATCCTTGATAACGACGATCAGAAAGTTTGGACAAATCACTACCCAAAAACGAAATGTCATTCTTCAGGTTACCCACATTGTATTGTCCACCGTGAGCATGAACGCCCACAAAATGACCGGTAAAACGATCACAGAACCAATAACGTGCCTCAGGTTGCAACATCCAATGTTTCCACGTACGACCATGCGAACGGACCCACCCATTATAGTTGCCTGATACATCAAGCGTCCATTTGGGGGCAAGACCAACCTCAGCACCCAAATTGATAGTGCCTGAGGCGTCATAAAGGATATTGCTCTTCAACGCGATATCCTGCGCCTTCACAAATGCACTTCCACCAAGCAGGAAAGAAAGCAAGATTGCATAATTTTTTAACTTCATTATATCTATAATTTATATCAATTCATGCTACGTTACGATATATCTCTTGGCAAGAGATATACTCTTCATGATTAATACACTGAAATACAGATAGTTATAAAATAAATATCCTTCACCAAATACATATATAAACTTTGATTATCATAACTTTTTATTTCTTTAATATAGAATTATCGTTATTTTTTATTGCTTATTACCAGTAATTTACGTATTTTTGCAATATACTTTATAGATCTCTTGCCAAGAGATATGTAGATATTGTAACTATTTTTACTTGTCATATTCCCGATATTCAGTACCCTATTCATTCTTATTTTTACTTTAATATAGACAGATACCGCATTCTTTAAATATAGAAGAGAAAAGCAAATATGAATCAAACAACAGAAACAGGAGAAATTTCAAAAATAAATCTGTAGTATAAAAGGAGAATGGCTCTAACTTTTTTATAAAAACAATATCTTAAACACTTAGACTTTTATTTTTGTATCTTTGTTCTTACTCAGACAAGTCACCCAAAGCAATGAGAGCAAATTGTTGGCATCCAATTGGGCCCTGATTATAGGGCTATTTTTAAAACTGTGACGACCGGATACGAAAAAAACCCGTCAAACTATATGTTTAACGGGCTTTTGTTTCATTTCGGATTGAAAATTGTTGGACTACCAAGATTCGAACTTGGACAAACAGAACCAAAACCTGTTGTGCTACCATTACACCATAGTCCAATCATTATGTGCTTTCCTTGGAAAGCGGTGCAAAGATACGTTTTTCCTGCAATATAGTCCAAATATTTTCGCACTTTTTTTTGCAATAAAGTGCAAATGCTTAACTTTGCGTACAAACTAAAAGAAATAAATACATGAAAAAACTTCTAACTTGCCTTGCTTTAAGCCTTGTTGCAGCAAGCAG
>JAEXFF010000036.1 GCA_023400335.1 Bacteroidota bacterium | reverse complement strand
CTTTACGCCAATGCCGTAAACTATTATACAAATCCGGATGACGAATATCTTCGGCCACTTCTATTTTATCTGTACTTTTCCGCGTTTTAATTTTGGTCTTTTCCAACATCGCCCGGGAACGGGCAGCCAGATAGCTTTTAATCGAAAAACCATCTTCTGAAGCCCTCAGCGTTTCACATTTGATATCTGCTTCCTGCTGCAAACGTCCTAATGCCTCTTCTACAGTCTTCCGCACTTCTTTATTATCAATTTCTAAAACGGAATTTTCCAACAAATCCATCACAATAAGCCGTAATTTCCCGGAAAAATAGACAACTCCTTTATTGATCCTCTCTCTCACTAATTCGCTTTGCTCAGCATTCTCACTTTCTGCAATCAACCGCCTCAACTGTACCTTAAATTTTTCACCGACTTCTGTCATCTCCCGGTAACAATTCTCCCTTGCCTGACGGTAACGGGCAGTTAATTCGGGATATAATTTCCCCAAATGCTCACCGAAAACCCAGCTTACTCTCTGTAAACGCTTCCAGAGAAGGGTAAAATCGAATAAATCCGTTACCAACTCTGTATAGTAATGGCAACGGGCTCTCTTTAAATCTACATCGCCCGGCTGATTTTTTTCTACCTTTTCAATAAAACTTTCAACTGTCCGGTCATTAATCAAAGCACTGTCTTTCAAAGGAGCACTCAATACCAAACCTTCCAGAGTTCTGCAGCGGCTGAGCGCAACATATACCTGTCCATGTGCAAATGCTGATGCAGCATCAATGATGGCCCGCTCAAAAGTCAACCCCTGACTCTTGTGTATGGTAATCGCCCAAGCAGTCTTTAAAGGATATTGCCGGAAAACGCCCTCTATGCTCTCTGTAATTTCTTTCGTTTCCGGATCGATCGTATATTTCGTATTTGTCCATTCTTCCTGCCCCACTTCTATCTCCTCCTGCCCGTCCGCACATCTTACCCGGATCCGGCTACTCCCGATTTCTGTGACCTTGCCTATTTTCCCATTATAATAACGTTTTTCAGGAGAAGAATCATTCTTGACAAACATAACCTGAGCCCCCTTTTTTAATACTAACCGCTCCTCCGTCGGAAAAGCATAAGCCGGGAAATCGTCTTTCACTTCTGCCAGAAAGGAAAAAGCCGGTTCGTCAATTTCTTCCAATTCCCGGTTATTTATCAACTGGGCCTGTGCATTATGTGTGGTCAGGGTAATGTATCCCTCTTCTTTTCCGGGTTTAAACCCGGGAATATACCGGCGGTTCAATAAATCTAAAATCGTTTTGTCAGCACAGTTTTCCCGTATTCCATTCAACAACCGTATAAATTCGGCGTCACACTGCCGGTACACTTCCGTCAATTCGATACTCACGTAGGAAGTCTGTTGCAAAGCTATACTATTGAAAAAAAAGGGAGATTTGTAATAGCCTTTCAAAAGTCCCCATTCTTCTTCTTTCACGACAGGTGCCAATTGTTGTAAATCTCCGATCATCAATAATTGTACTCCTCCAAAAGGACGGCTTCTATCCCTGTAGCGGCACAAAACATCGTTGATTGCATCCAATAAGTCGGCCCTCACCATACTCATTTCGTCTATCACCAATAAATCCAGGCTGCGGATAATATTGATTTTTTCCTTACTGAATTTATTCGTAAAACGTTCCCCGGTATCGGTAGGTCCATTCGTTTTTGCAGCGAGATAAGGACCAAAAGGAAGTTGAAAAAAAGAATGAATCGTAACTCCCCCGGCATTAATAGCCGCAACTCCAGTAGGAGCTAGCACAATCATTCGCTTGGGGGATACTCTTTTCAGCCGCTGCAAAAAAGTCGTCTTTCCCGTACCGGCTTTTCCGGTCAAAAAGACATTTACCCTCGTATATTGCAGAAAATTATAAGCTAACTCTAACTGAATATTCGTTTCCATATAAATATCACACCAATAGTAATATAACAAAGATACAGTTTTTTTTCCGGAAAACGATGCTGCAAAAATGCCCGAAAGGTTCCTCCTTACCGGCAGAACCCTTCGGGCATTCCTATAACGTTTAATCCTACAAATTCATAAATCTCATCATCTGGTTTCCTAAACCAACCCGGTACCCCTGCGATAAGAAAACAACTTCTCCTTTTTTATTGACCAGAATAATAACCGGCAGATTATTTTCTTTTTTTATGTCCAGTTTTTCCTTTAACATTTGGACAAATTTTCCCCGATCATCATACCCGATACGCATATTTTCAGGAAGCGGACGGAAATCGGAACGGGAGAATTTTTTCAACTGAGCGGAATCGGGGAAGAGAAATGTCATCGGAACTCCCTTTGCTTCAAAATCCGCTTTCATTCCGCTCATATCCCGGATCAAATGATTGGTAGGTTCCTGGTTTACCCCAAGCAGGGCAATTGCTGTATATCCTTTTCGCGGTAATTTAATTTTTACAGGTTTTTCTTCATTTTCCGGTACATATTTTAATCCCGTATCGATTTTTCCAACGACAGTCAATGTCTCCTGTACCTCCTGCAAAACCAGATCTACCTGTGCCAGTTTTCCGGCTTCTATCCGGAAAGTGGTCATATTGGATAAAACAGAACCATCACTTTTCCGGTTGCCGCTTACCAAAACATACGTTCCTTCTTCCAAAGAAACAGGCTTACGGAAAATCGTACTATACGTAGCACCACCTCCCATATCCACCTCGGCATTACTTCCTAAATCCAATAAATGGGCCCGGCCTTCCACAAGTTTTGAAAGAGTAAAATGCGTATAATAAGCCGGATCTTTTACCGTTTTTCCTTTGTAAACAACCATCAGCTCCCCTTTCGGCCCGACAGTTTGCTGCGCGGCAAAACTCACAGGCTTCCAATTATCGCCTGCATAATATTCCGGTTTACCATCCACCGGATTTAAACGAGCCGCTATTCCCATTGTACGGCAGGCCGCCACGAAAAACTGTTCTTTGGAACGGGAATCCGTAAGCATGGTTTTCAATATGGCCGCAGGAGGAGTAACAATATTGATTGTATTCAGGTCATCCACTACCTTTATTTTCGTCATTTCCAGCAGTAATTCTTCAGGCGTACGGATATTCTTCTGCTCCAAATAAGCAGCGACTATATCCCGGTAAGCAGTAATAAATTCGTTTTTTATCCGGGGATTTAAAATATATTCCCGGTATACATCCGCATAAGCGCGAGCCCCGTATTCCGGAGAACGGGGCTGTGTTGCATACCGGAAAGCTCCGTTCAGCTGATCTTCCAGAACCTCCACTGTAATATCCTGTAAATCCTTTTCCTGTAAAACGCCCAACAAATCCATAGCAACTTCTTTTCTCTCCGGCTCTCTCCGGCTTTCCAGCTCCAGGAAACGGAGAATGACCGGATAATTTCCACGGGCGGCCTTTACATACCGGAAAAAAGATTGCGGTTGATATCCCCAAGCTTTTGCTTTTTCTTTCGCTGCATTTTCATCCATAAATGTTGCAATATAGGCATTCCGTATCGAATCTTCCTTCATAAAACGCCGGTCGTTTTCAGCCCGTTTCTCTTCTGCAACCAAAGCCTGATATTCTTTTTCCACAGGCGGAATAAGATGATAAGCATAGCGTTCTCTTTCATTTCCTTTTTTATCCAATACAATTTTCAGGGTGTCCATCCGGGCGGCTTCTAACTCTCCGAAACCGAATTTCCCGTTCCCGGAAGCCCAGATCATCCAGTCCCCCAGGCCTACAGTCAGGGAAGAAATTCCTTGTTTATCCGTATTTAAAGTTACAGCCGGATAATATTCTCCATAATTGTATATTTTATACTCCACCTTAGCTCCTGCTACCGGTCCGCCGGCAGTATCGACCACCTGGATCACCACTTTTTTCACATCGGTATAATGCCCTGTAGCGTTCACCGCTGTCAAATTAGCATTCCTTGCCGTCACTTCTTCCTCCGATTCATACTTACCGAAAACCCGGGCTTCCATATATAATCCCCGGCGGACGGGTGCCGTAAACCAGGCAATATCCAAACGGGGTTCCGGTTCACAAGCTCCCAGGTATTTCCATTTTCCGTCTGTCCACACTTCTATCCAGGCATGATTATCATCGCAATGAGCCCAACGGGGAGTATACACCTGACGAGCGGGAATCCCGACAGAACGCATGGCAGCCAACGCAAATACAGATTCCTCTCCACAACGCCCGTAGGCAGTAGTCGTCATCGTCAAGGGCGCACAGGTACGCCCGTTTGTGGGCTGGTAAATCGCCTTTTCATGGCACCAGTGATTCACTTCCAAAGCAGCCTCTTCCATCGTCCCGCACTTTAATACCCGGTCTTTCAATTCCCGGTAAAAGACAAAGCGGGAAGAGTCCAACCCCTCATTATGTCCCCTTACCGGAAGCACAAAATGCCGGAAAATATTTTCCGGAATCTCTTTTCCCCAAGGCATTTCTTCCCTTACTTTTAACGACTGCCGTACATTTTTCAGCAGGAAATCTCCCCCGTACGTGGCTAAATCCGTCAGCGGAGCATAAGCATATATAAACTCCAGGGCTTCACGCTCTTCCGTTGTCAGAGGCTGATTAAAAACCTGAAATAAATCTACCCGGGAATCAGCTAACAATTCTTTTTTATGTTCAAAATCCTCTTTTACTGTTTTCCGGTAAGTCACATCCGTAATAAAATGTTTTTCCTGCTGACAGGCCCAAAGACAGAGAAATGCCCCCAATAAAACGACAATACGTAACATACAATTTAATTAAAAAATTAGAACTATTTTTTCAGCAAAACTTAATTTCTTTAAAACCATACACCCGTTCCCTGCCTTCTTCATCCTTTACAACCAGTCTTCCATATTCATCTATCC
>JAEXFF010000002.1 GCA_023400335.1 Bacteroidota bacterium | reverse complement strand
TGTTTCAGCAGGATTCTCCTATTATTTTGTGCATTCATAGTGTCGGTTGTCAAAAACAGCAGGAAAAACATTAATATTTTTTGATACCCTTTCATACAATAATGGATTAATCATGAATGGTGTTCAGTCCTTTCATATTTCGCTACGAATATAGTTATAATAATTTTAAGGGCCGGGGGAATGTGTCTTTTGGTTTTTGTTTAAAAGGGTAGGATGTCTTTATTCTTTTTTGTAATTATAAAAAGCATAAATTTCCGGATTACAGCTAAGACAGTCAGGTCTGGTAACGAATATAACCTGAGGTTTCAGAAGCTCCTTGTCCAGCATTGAAAAAGATAATGCAAAACTCCTGTTCCTCTTTGTCGATAAGCAGTGTTACCGGCATGAATACGGGAAATTACCGTTCAGCAGAAGTTGTGAAAAAAGGAAATTCAAGCTGGCGGGCAAAGGACATTCGGGTCATCATAAGTGAGACAATCTTTTCGGAAAAGATTAGGTATTAATAGATATAAATAAAACACAATTATTATTTAATATCTGTAAATCACAAAATAAATATTGTTTATCTGATTTATTGTATTACCTTTGTCTGCGGTTAGAGTTACGAATCGTTATCGACAAAGTTCTTCTTTATTTAATAAGCAAGTCTCTCCTTTAATTATCCTCTCTCTAATTAGTATTAATTTTTATTTTATTTCAGATGAACATTTACATTTCAGGTTTAAGCTATGGCACAAATGATGCAGACTTAAACGAGCTATTTACAGAGTTTGGAGAAGTTTCTTCAGCAAAAGTTATTTCAGACAGGGAAACCGGTAGATCCAGAGGATTCGGGTTTGTCGAAATGAATAATGATACAGAAGGACAAAAGGCAATTGATGAACTGAATGGTGTGGAATACGACAAGAAAGTGATTACAGTAAGTATTGCTCGTCCCCGTACCGAAAGACCTTCAAACGGAGGATACCGTGACAGGAATTACAATTCCAGACGATATTAATATTCCGAACATATAAAACAGGAGATTCTCCTGTTTTATAATTATTTTATTTTGCTTTTCGGGTGATTCATTTGCGGGTCCGGCTAAATAAAGTAAAACACTTAGCAATTAAGTTCGATTTATTCTTACTCCTCAATGTAATATCAGGTACTTATCAATCCTGAAACTTTCCATTTCAGAAACAGATCTATTAAACTTTTTTGTAATCCGGACTCTGAATGAAACAGAGTAAAAAGTTTAATTTTTTATGTTCAACAGGCCGGTTGACATTTGAGTAAAGCTGATGCCCGAAGGCTTTCTTTGTTTACCGTTTTGTATACAAAAAGTTATGAAATCATTTTTTATTGGAAATATAGAGATAAAGCTGCCTATTATACAGGGCGGCATGGGAGTAGGAATCTCATTGTCCGGATTGGCTTCGGCTGTTGCGAATGAGGGCGGCATAGGGGTTATATCGGCTGCCGGGCTAGGTTTATTATACCCGGGGGGAGAAGGTTACGCTCAAAACTGTATCCGGGGATTGAAAGAAGAGATCCGGAAAGCACGCCGGAAAACAAATGGAATAATCGGAGTGAACATTATGGTGGCACTTTCCAATTATGCCGATATGGTACGTACGTCTATACGGGAAAAAATAGATGTGATTTTTTCCGGTGCAGGCTTACCTTTTGATTTGCCGTCTTATCTGACAGCGGACAGTACGACTAAGCTGGTACCGATAGTCTCTTCAGCCAGGGCAGCAAAGATCATTTGTGAGAAATGGCTGAAAAATTACAACTATCTGCCCGATGCCGTTGTGGTGGAGGGGCCCAAAGCAGGTGGCCACCTGGGATTTAAAAAGGAACAATTGGAAGATCAGAACTACGCCCTGGAGTCGCTGATTCCGGCAGTAGTAAAAGCTGTAGCCGGCTACCAGGAAACCAAAAAAATACCGGTTATTGCTGCAGGAGGTATTTCTAGCGGGGAGGATATAGCCCGATTTATGGAATTGGGAGCTTCGGCAGTACAGATGGGGAGTATTTTTGTCACCACACTGGAATGTGATGCTTCCCCTGATTTTAAAGAGGTATACATTCATTCAAAACCCGAGGACATGCTGATTATCGACAGTCCGGTAGGGATGCCCGGACGGGCCATTGACGGGGAATTTATCCGGCAGGTGAAGGATGGGCTGGAGAAACCCCAAAATTGTCCTTTCCATTGTATTAAAACCTGTGATTATACCCGTAGTCCTTATTGTATTATCAAAGCGTTGTACAATGCAGCCAGGGGAAATATGAAAAGGGGCTATGCCTTTGCAGGCAGTAATGCTTTTCTGGCAGACAAAATAAGGAGTGTAAAGGAAGTGGTCAACGCATTGAAGGACGAATTTCTTTTGGCTACTCATCGTCTGGCATAAAGCCGGACGCAAATAACCGCTGTTTTACGACAGCAAATAATGATAAATAATAGATGACATTTAAAGAATTAAATATTATTGAGCCGATTTTAAAGGCTATTGAAGAAAAAGGATATATTATACCGACCCCGATTCAGGAAAAAGCTATTCCTGCGGCATTGGCCCGCAGGGATGTATTGGGATGTGCGCAAACCGGAACCGGAAAAACGGCTTCGTTTGCCATTCCTATTATCCAGCTTTTACAGTTGGAGCCGGATACGGCCGGCCGTAAAAGTATTAAGGCATTGATTCTGACACCGACTCGTGAACTGGCTTTACAGATCAGTGAATGTATTGATGAATATGCACATTATACCCGGATCCGTCACGGAGTAATATTCGGGGGGGTAAATCAACGTCCGCAGGTAAATATGTTACA
This sequence comes from Bacteroidota bacterium, assembly GCA_023400335.1. Taxonomy (GTDB): domain Bacteria; phylum Bacteroidota; class Bacteroidia; order Bacteroidales; family Marinifilaceae; genus Culturomica. Next base: position 14,495 of record JAEXFF010000002.1, on the reverse strand, counting down.
AAAGGGGGTCGATATTCTGGTAGCTACTCCCGGACGTTTACTCGATCTGATGAATCAGGGATATCTCCGTTTGGACCGGGTGAAATATTTCGTGCTCGACGAAGCCGACCGGATGTTGGATATGGGATTTATTCATGATATCAAACGAATATTACCGAGGCTTCCGAAAGAGAAACAAACCTTGTTTTTTTCAGCAACTTTGCCGGAAACTATTGTTTCGCTGACTGCTTCATTATTGAAAAATCCGGTGAAAATCACTATTACCCCGGATTCTCCGGCAGTGGATGCCATTGAACAATATATCTATTTTGTAGAGAAAGCGGAAAAAGGGCATTTGTTGATTTCTTTACTGCGTGAGGCAAAAGGCCAGTCTGTACTGATCTTTTCCCGTACCAAACACAATGCCGACCGGATTGTACGGGTATTAGGAAAGGCCGGTATCGGAAGCCAGGCCATTCACGGAAACAAAAGCCAGTCGGCCAGACAATCCGCTTTAGGGAATTTCAAGTCGGGCAGGACCCGGGTGATGGTAGCTACCGATATTGCAGCCAGAGGCATTGACATCAATGAACTGCCCCTGGTAATAAATTACGATTTGCCGGATGTGCCTGAAACTTATGTCCATCGTATCGGGCGTACGGGCAGGGCAGGAAATACCGGGACAGCCCTTACTTTTTGCTCGCAGGAGGAACGTAAACTGGTGAATGACATTCAAAAATTGACAGGAAAAAAACTCTGCAGGGCTGAATTTTCAGCTTAAACCTTACTGAGCCCTGGATTGTGATTTCAACCAGGGCTTTTTTACAAACAATACATAAAATTAAAAATAGTACATGGCAAAACCCCAGACTTTTAGTAAAAAAGAAAACGAAAAGAAAAAACAAGCCCGAAGAATAGAAAAACAAAACCGGAAGGAAGAAAGAAAATTATCCGGTAAAGTGAATAGTTTTGATGATATGATTGCTTATGTTGATGAAAACGGCCGGATTACCTCAACCCCTCCTGAAATGAATTGCAAAAGAGAAGAAGTTAATCAAGCCGAGATACCCGTCTCAACGCCAAAGCAAGAAGCTCCCGTTGTCCGGAAAGGACGTGTGGAACATTTTAATGTAGCTAAAGGCTATGGATTTATCAAGGATCTGACCGGAACCGACAAATATTTTTTTCATGTGCATAATGTACTGGACGATATTGTTGAAAATGATATTGTAACCTTTGATTTGGAGCGGGGTAAAAGGGGACTGAATGCCATTCATATTTGTGCGCTGAGTCAGACTGCTGTCTGACCTTTTCCGGATCCGTATGAGGGAAAATAACAAAAGGAACAGGAAATAAAATATTTTAATATGCAAAACGACCGTATTATTCATTCAGAAAAACAATCTTCTGCCCAGCAGATTGAATCCGTATTAAAAGAGTATAAGAAAAGAGTTGGAGAAGTTGTGCATGTTTCGGTCAGTAACCGGACTACTTTTGAATTCCCTGCTGACCTTTCTCAGGAAGAAAGAGAAATCCGGATTGCGAATTATTTGAAACGTCATAAACCAGTCGTTTAAGAGGAAAAATAGCCCTAATGCCCGTATGACAGTTGCGCCATGTAATAAGGATCGGTTTTACGGCTTTACTTATAAAAAATTCGGTTTCCTCCAATTCACAGGGGGAAGGGAGAGAAGTCTTCCGGTAGTGGAATAGCAGTTTTGCCTTGTTCCGGGGGCTATAGGGAGAATCTAACGAAGGCCATCAGACAAAACCAGTTCTTGGGAGAGGGGAGGGCATTTCGGATAGCATTCCCGGGCAGGGTCAGGGCGGTGTTGAGGTGGAAATACCAGTGTTGTGAATGATAATATTTTACGGTCAGGTTAATCTCCGAACCGTAATAATGTGATTCGAGAGTAGAAAGTCCTGGATTACCACCGAGGTTGTTTTTTTCCGGTGCAAGGAAAGACCAGAGTTGGGTAACCGTTTGTACTTTTTTCAGGGGTGAGTAAACCAATTGCAGGAGGTGTGTCATTTCGTTAGTATTTTGTACCAACTTATACATATTTGAACCCTGAACCCATTGTTCTCCGTTTCCTCCGGTATAGAGGGCATCCCAGCGTTCATAGGTGCGGGTGCTTGCTTTATCGCCTGAAAAATAGGCAAAGCGGTAGCTCAGGGCAGGTTTCCCCCGCTTAGCGGCGAAATTCCAGCCTAGGTGAGTATACCAGGCGTAAGCCCGCATCCGGAAATGCTTATTCGTTTGATATCCGGCTTCTGCTTTATAAAAAAGTCCCGGGTTTCCGCTATGCGGGTTTCCGAAGAGGCGGAGGTTGTATACCCACAAACCACGGCGTTGATAAACGGTGCCGTCCGGAAGGTAATACTTTGCTCCGGACCGGGGAACAAAAAGTATACTGCCGCCGATTTGGAGCCGGTTATTGTTGTCGTATTCCACATTCAGTCCGTTGATAATGGTATGGCTGTTGAGAATCGGCAGTTCGTCCGGGCGTAACTGAAAAGTTTGCAGCGTGAGTTTGTCCCAGCGTGCCCCCATTTGGAAGAGTCGGCGTGCTGCCACCCGCGGATTAAGCTGTAAGGCTGCCCTTTCTTCTCCGTTCATGCCGGTATTGACGATCAACCAGCCGTTTCCCAGCACGAATTGTTTACGTCCGTAAAGGATGTTGAAAGCGTAGTCGTGGTCGGATGTATAACGTTTTCCACCGACCAGTCCTGCAAAAGCGTCTTCCACTGCGATATGAAAACGGCTTTGGTCAGTAAATAACTCTCTTCCTGCGCTGAAAGTGACGATATAACCCACTCCGCCATAGAAATGCAAATTCCCCCATTCCGTCAGACGTGTGATCCCGTATAATCCCTGCATAACATAGCCTTCGATCCAGCCGGTATATCCTTCGCCGGCAGGGTGGCCGGCCAGCGGATTTCCTGCAAGTAACTGTTCCGGACAGGCAAACCAGGCATTGGAATTTGAATATGCCATTTCCGAAGCGGCTACACGGAAAGTTAGGAAAGTCCGGTGGTTACTGTATACTACCGGAAAATTCCTGGGATTTTGGAATAAATTGCGGGTTACCACTTTTCCCGGTTGGGCCGTCATCAGGCCGACGTAGACCTTTACGTTAACACCTCCGTCCCCCGTAGGGATAACTTCCAGACGGGCATCCCGGACAAACGGCAGATTACGCACCCTTGAGAGATAATAATCTGTCATCATTTGGTTGAAATGCGTATAAGGATATATAGCGAACGTATTTTCCGTTGCTTGCATCATCCTTATTGTAGCCAATGAGTCGGCAGGTAATCCGGTGTAGCTGAAACGTACCGTTTGAATCCGTTCCCCTTCGAATACGGATAGAGGGTTGTTGCTTTGGGCAGAGAGCGTCTCAATGCGAAACGGGATAGTAAGGCAAAAGAGAAGGCAGAAAGTTCTCATGCAGGAAATATTGATATTTCATTTTGAATATACCGGATCAGCTTCAGCCTAATCGGATTATCGGTCAGAAATTGCCGATCAAAATGCCGTCCAGCCTCCGTCTGTAGCAATGATTGCCCCTGTCAGAGCAGAAGCTTCGTCTGAGATCAGGTAGAGCATATTGGAAGCCTGTTCCCAGGGAAAAGCCCCCCGGTGTTCAGAATCGCAATAAGCCATTAAACTCATGGTTTTTACTTTCCCCATTCCGAAACCGACTCCGGCTTTTTCCTGGGCTTCGACAAATTCGTAAGCGCGGGTAACCATAGGGGTATACGTTTGTGCCATATTCACCGAATTGACCCGTATACCGTAAGGGGCATAGTCTACGGCGGCACTGCGTACCAGTCCGTTTACGGCATGTTTACTGGCGAGATAAGCCGGATTGCCTGCTAACCCGGTCATTCCGGCAATGGACGAGACGACAACCACGGCTCCCCCCTGTGCCTGGTTAACCAGTTGCCTCAGTACTGCGCGCAATGATTTGAACGTTCCGGTGGCGTTAGTAGCCATCACCCCTTCCCAATATTCATCCGTAGCGTCAGTGATCATCGCAGGCATCAGTTTCCGCTGTTCGTCGTATTCAAAAGGAGCGCCAGAATATACGGCATCCATTACCCCGGCGTTAAGGATTGCATAATCCAGTTTGCCGTAAACCTTTATGGTCGTGTCTATCATTCGCTGACAGTCTTCGTCTTTTTGAATATTACCGTATACAAATAGGGCTTTCCCGCCGAAACTGCAAATCGAATCGGCCGTATGTTGTCCTTCTTTACGCAGCCAGTCGAGAATCACTACATTGGCTCCTTCCCTGGCTGCCCGGACGGCTGCCCATTTGCCCATTCCCCTGGCTGCTCCGGTAATGATGATAGTCTTGCCGTCAAAACGGTGCGGAATATAATAATCTTTCGACAGCCGGTTTACGTCGTGGCGTTTTGCTTGTTCAATAGGTGCCCCGGTTTCCTGGGACAAGGCTGGAAGTACGCATACGACTCCCAGGAATAAAATCAATAAAATACGGTTTCTCATTTTTTTAGTTTTTCTCATTTCTATTTATTAAACGAAAGGAGAGAGGGAAGGTTATATACCCTAAAAGACCTGGTGTTTGTAATCTATCCCCGGTAGCCGGCTTTTGATAAGGCTCTTAGAGCAGGTTCAGACGGTTTGGAAAATCGCTGAAACCTGTCCGATTTATTTATACATCGCTGATAAGCAGAAGATCAGAAACAGATCCTTCCGGTATAAAATTTCCCACCTGACATATCATATGTTTTTTGCAAAAAGGGGGAAAAGAAGTCCGTATACTTTAAGGAACCCTTCCACAGTTTTAACACTTTTACCCCTTCCCTTTGTATGATCAATGGAAACCCTTGTTAAAATTACAGACCGCTCAAACAAAAAGTTTTTTAGTCCGTTATACATATAAATAAAACAAAATTAACTAAACACTAAAATTATGGCTAAAGAAAGTGTAGAAATCCTAAAAGGAAAATTAGACGTAGAAAATTTAATTTCACAATTGAACGCTGCATTGTCTGAAGAATGGTTAGCGTACTACCAATACTGGGTAGGGGCGTTAGTTGTGGAAGGCGCTATGCGTGCTAACGTACAAAGTGAGTTTGAAGAACATGCTGAAGAAGAACGTAAACATGCCCAAATGATCGCCAAACGTATCATCGAACTGGAAGGGGTACCTGTTCTGGACCCTCAGAAATGGTTTGAACTGGCAAGATGTAAATACGATACTCCCCAGGATTTCGGTTCGGTCAGCTTACTAAAAGACAATGTAGCTTCTGAACGCTGTGCTATTCTGAGGTACCAGGAAATTGCCGATTTTACAGACGGAAAAGACTATACTACTTGTGATATCGTGAAAAAAATTCTGGCTGAAGAAGAAGAACATGAACAAGACCTTCAGGATTACCTGACCGATATTGACAGAATGAAAAAATCCCTTCTTGAAAAGTGATTTTTAATTGGAAGATTATCACTCGAAAAAAGTCTGCTTAACAAAATTGAGGCAGACCTTTTATAAAACCACAGGGGACGGGGGTGTTGTATCAAAAATTTTTGACACAACACCCCCGCCTTTCCGGTATAAGAATACCATTGAGCAGAGCGGCCAAACGCTTTGGGAAACCGACTAACAATAAGGTGTCCGGAATAATTTCCGCTATCGTATCCTTCCAGGCAACTAATGACAATAAAGCTTTGGGGAGTCACGGCAATAATCTTACGGTATAAGCGGTAAAATTTTTCATATTGGCTTAAACTACGTTTCCGCTTCCCGATAAAGGAAACTATAACCCAAAACGGTCTGCGGTTCCTGAAAAATATCCGGGAGCAATAACAAAGTGTGCAAATAAAGAAATCTAATCTCTTTTCTTTTGGGATTTATCCGCCTCAAAAGCTGTAAAAACAGCTTATACCCTATTATCATACCCCTATTTTGTTGCTGATGTCTGCAGAACCGTTCCATTTGTAGAATTATATCCTGCCTGATAGGTAAGAAATTTGTACCTCTCATTTTTATTATACAACTGATGGGAATATTTTTTAGTTGGGTCCGGTAATTTTTAAGAAATTAAAGATAAAGTATTAATTTTATATTATATTTATTACTGTTTATTGATAAATTATTCTATGTAAATTTTGATAAATGAATCATATTATTATTTATTCTTTTGAGATATATACCTGTTTGGTGATGGGTATATTGTTATTCTCCTGTCATTTTATATCTTATCCCCCTAACAAACTGTATTATCAGGAGAAAATTTATTTAGGGATAGCTTCCCTTATTGTAGGAACAGGAAAAGTGCTCACGGTTTATTTTCGTGGAACTGATCTTCCTGAAATTTTTTCGGTACCTACGCTTTTTATTGCTAGTACACAAGCGTGTATATTCAGTTTTTTGTCGATTTATTTATTTCATTCCACTTATGTCAATAAGAAAAATGTGATAAAACATTTGTTACCGACTGTTATTTATATGATTCTTTATTTCGGTATTATTATGATGTATACTGACAAGAAAGTATACTCCTGGAAGGAGTTTTTACAATATAGGAACCATCCGGCTTTGCTTTTCCGGTTATTATTTGCACTCACTTATTTTATACAAATAATAGTATACACCTTTTTATTTTTTAGGGAAAGGCATATTTTTATAAAAAAGTTGAATAATATCTTCTCCGATATTGACCGGTTTCATCTTCATTGGGGAACACGGTTATTTTTTGAGGCTGGCATATTAGGAATCATAGTTTTGTTTTTCTCTTCCTATCCTTCTTATTGGGGAGATATTATTTTTTCTACTTTTCTTCCTGTTTTTTATTTTGTTTTTGTAATCCGGTATATTAACTACCAAAGCCGTCTTTCTGATATACTGGTAATCGTAAAGGGAGCGGATAAACGGCCGCCTGCAAATAAGCCTGTAACTCAACCGGCTTTTCATATTCTGGAAGACAAATTAAATGCTTTCATACAATCTAAAAAGCCTTATTTGACTCCGGGGATAGTAATTGCTGATATTGCTTCGTGTCTGAATGTTCCTGACCGTGAGTTATCTTATTTTATCAAATATACTTATAATCAAAATTTTAATACCTGGGTGAATGCTTTAAGAATTGAACATGCAAAACATTTGATGGCTGAGTTTCCGACGATGAGTTTTGCGGAGATTTCAGAACAATCGGGCTTTTCGGATAAAACAAAATTTAGTCGCGTATTCAAAGAAATAACCGGTATTTTATACAGTGACTATAAAAAGCAGCTCTGTTGATGATTTTGTACGGAAATCATTAACAAAATATCATTATTTGTTTTATAGCTTTACCATTATACAGGAATTCTGTAGTTTATGATATAGAGTTTGGCTGTATAATTAATGTATTAATTAAAAAATAAGGTTATGAAAGAGGTAAATGATGCTGCTTTAAAGGAATTGAATTCCTGGATTCTGTCTATGAAAAACGAACAGTTTCAGATCGGTGAAGCCCGGAATGTTTCTGACCGGGAAATGAAAGCCAAATGGCTTGATAAAGTTGAGGAATTGCGAAAAGAAAATCCGGAAATGACGGACGCATTCATAGAACGTATCCAGAAAAATGCCCAGCCCATCCGGGAAGCCATTGGTAAATTGATTTATGAAGGAAAATTGAATGAAGAAGAAATCCGGCAAGTGCTTGTAGAGCATAAAGTGTTAAACGATGGCAAGTCAGTGGATAATTGCTGTCCTACCTGTACGGTTTGTGTTGCTTGTTCTACTTGTATTTCCTGTGCTGTATGCGTCATGACAGGTGTGGCAGTAGCTGTTTTTTCAGCTTCTATTACCTCCACGGCTTCTGCTGCTTCGACTGCTTCATAAACGGTGGGAGTTTGGGGTAAGAGCGAATCAGGATTATTACGGAATACTGGGATTATTTCGATTATCACCGGATCATTTCCGGACGGAATACCCGGTTTATTATGAATGGACAAAATAGTTTTTAGGAAACCGGATCACAAAAATAAATAGATCATGGATAGTGATTTTTTGTTATTTGTAACTGAAAAGGATAGCCGGTATTTGTATGATGCGAATACGAATACGGTCCATCCTCTGTCTGAAAGGATAGAAGAGAATTTTGTAAACCAGATATATAATTCGACTTCTGACGATGAATTGAATCGTCTTATTGATTTATATCCGGAACATAAAGATTTCCTGCGATATGTACGAATTTGGAGGACGCATAGTGATGCTTTCAGGCGTAAGTCCCGGTCCGGAAAAATATTTCTAAAAAGTGTAGAAGAAGCCCAGAATACCCAATTGCTGACAAGTTTGGCGTGGGATTTGATTCTGGTTACTACGGAACAGTGTAATATGCGGTGTTTGTATTGTGTGTATGAGGAAGGGTTGTATCCTAATCGCCGGTCGCACCATTCTCGTTATATGACTGCGGAAAGTACTAAAAAGGCAATAGATCTTTATTTACAGCTGAATCGGCAGGAGAAAGTTTTACCTTTCAAAAACAGGGCTTTGAACGTATCTTTTTACGGGGGCGAGGCACTATTGAACTGGCCTGTCGTAAAGGAAGGGATTGCTTATGTCCGGAATCAGTATCAGGGACCTTTTGAATTGCATATAGGGATCAGTACAAATCTCACTCTATTAAAAAAAGAATGGCTGCCTTTTTTAAGGGATAACTGCGTTTTTCTGAATGTCAGTATTGACGGACCTGAAAAGGAACATGACAGATACCGTCGTCTGAAAGATGGCCGTCCTTCTTTTCGATTGGTGGAAAAGAAATTAAAGGAAATATATTATTTTGATCAGGATTATTACAATAAGTATGTGAAAGCTAACGTCACCACCAATGGAAATACGGATTTTTTAGAGGTGACCGATTTTTTTGAAAAAAATGATATAGCCCCTCATGTACAGAATGCTTCTATGTTAAAGGATTTAGAGATTTCTGATTTTCACCGGATTCATCCGTATGAACCGGAGCGTTTTAGAAATTCTCTGATACAATTGAAGCAGGCATACGAAGATCTTTGTCTGAAAGGACGGCAGTTCCAGCGGGGAGAGGTCTTCTATGCCTTTAATTACGATGCTCAGAGCACTTTTTTTAACGTGCCTCACTGTTTAAGGAGTGAAAAGAATTGGTATACCGGTATTTGTGCTCCGGGTAGGAAATTATGTGTTACTCCGGATGAACGCATCTATATGTGTGAACGCATTGGGAATGACCGGCCGATTGGATCACTGGATAGCGGGGTAGATGAAAATAAATTACTGGATTATTTCAATGATTTTTTTAAATCGACCGAGGAATGCCCTTCTTGTGTGGCACGCAATCATTGTCATATATGTCCGGCAGAAGTGGATAGTGGCAGAGAAGATTATTTTGAGAATCGTTGTGAAAAGGCAAGGGAATTATTGGTAAAAAATTTGACTAATCTGTACTCCCTTTTGGAGAAAAAGCCTGATTTGTTTAAAAGAGAATATGAATATTTTTAATGATGTATGGTTATGAACTATTTTGTCCTTCATAATTATTGTTATATCAGTTGGGGAGCTTGTAAAGCTGCTGTTTATGATGTTTTGCAAAAAAGGATTTTCTGGATTGAAGATCCGGAGCATCAGCTTTTTTTGAAACAATCTCAACAGGGAATGAGTATAGAAGAAATTAGCAGGAGTTTCGGTTTAGAAGAGAACGAATTGTTTCAATATACGGATTTACTCAGACAATTGGATTTGGGAACTATATATGACCGGCCTAAAGTAAGTACTAAATTTCGTCCTTTTGTCCATAATCATCTGGTAGAAAAAAATGGTTATTACAGACCTTTGAGTACAGTTACTATTGAAATGGCATCAGAGTGTAAGAAGAATTGCGGTTTTTGTGATTTTAAAAAACGTTTTGCTACACTGGAATGTGCCTGTGGGTGTTATTCGGACTCCACAAGAATTACTTATAATATTGCCGGTCTGCTGAAAAGTCTGAGTTTTGCCAAACCCGGCAGGCTGGAACTCATGGGAGGAGATCCCTTTACACATAAGGAAGATTTATATGAAATTTTGAAATATGCTTCAGAATTTCATATTCCTGTTACAGTTAAAACTTCCGGTATGCTTGTAGAGGAGACAGATATTAAACAATTAAAACGAAATCAGGTTCATTTATCATTGATCGTAACAGGGTTTAATCCGGCCAAAGGGAGAGAGGAAGTATCCGGATTAATGAGAATTTTAGGTTGGGCTGCTAAATATGATTTTACAGACTTGGATATTGTTTTACTATTAGATGAGCATCAGCTGAAAAATAGAGATGAAATACAACAATGGTTGTCGGAGTATTATCTGACAGTAAGTTGTATGAGTTGTTGTTATCCAATGGAAATGCTTGTCCCGGAAAAATCTGCGCAATTGGAGCATTTAAGCCCTTTCCTGTTCACCAGGCATTATCATTTTGCCATCGGTATAGACGGTCTGGCCCGACAGTTAAACGGGCATTCCTGCTGGCAGGACCGGATTTGTATTATGCAGGATGGAGAAGTACGTCCTTGTATTGCTGCATCGGATATAAGTTATGGAAATGTAAACGAAAAAAATATCCTTGATATTATCCGTGAAGGCCGGTCAACTGAAGTGATAAAAGAAAGAAATTGTTCAGTTGAGTCATGTTCCGGGTGTGAGTTTGCATTGGGATGTTCTTCCTGTGTGATCGCTACACGAAAAATCCGGGGAAGTTATCAATCTAAAGCCTGGAATTGTACCTATCAGCCGGAATTAGGGAAATTCGGGAAATAAGCTGAATAGAAAGGGGGGGACAGACGTTTTCCAACTGTAAATCGGAGAGATCATTTATTTTTGTATATCTTCAGGCATTTGTGTTCTTTTCTGTTTGTCTTGTAGTAACCAATATAAAGATTCAGGGTTGGAGAATCAAGCGTTTAGAAAAGCAAGGTAGCATCGTCTTTATTCCGATGAGAAGGTATCCCATTCGTTTGCCAGTAAGGATCGTATTGATGCTCAGATAAGGGAGGGTAAGATTTTTAGGTATAAGTGGGTGCATGAAAATGAAAGGGAAGAAGCTGACCGGAAAAATCTGGATGTATTATTTGCCAATATCGAGTATCCTGCTCAGGCTATGGAATTTGCCGGAGATAATATCATTTCCGGTCAGGGAGATTTTGCCAATAAGATATTGGTATGATTTAGTTACTTAATTGCCCTTCTGCTTCTTTCCGCTTTTTCTGGAACTTGTCCACTACAAAGGCGGTGAAAACAGCTTATACAATTTTATCATGCAATAATTATTATAAAGAGGAAGAATGAGCAAATAACAAGTAATAAATTTTAAATTATTGAATATAGGTTGAATATTGAGAATTTCTCAATTATAAAATAATTAGTAGGTGAAAAAGATATATCTTTGTAGGAGTAAAGATGAAGGTATGATTAAGACTATTTCTATTGAAAATTATAAATCTATACTGAAGCTCGGTCTTGATTTAGGCCGGATGAATATTTTTATTGGAGCTAATGGTTCAGGTAAGTCGAATATACTTGAAGCGGTAGCAATGGTAAGCGCTCAGGAAGAAATAGGTAAAATAAATATTGAAAGTCTTATTGGGAAAGGGGTACGTGTTGTAAAACCTGCATTAACTATAAGTTCTTTTTTAGGCAAAATTTCTCCTAAGATTATAAAAATAGGTATAGGAGCTTTAAAAGAAAAAGATATTCTTTTAGAAATTGCTTATAATTTATCGTGTTCTGAAGAAAACAATATTTTTTCGGAATGGCAGGATCAGAAGATAGCAAAGGATATGCTTAATTCCAATGCTTATGGAGAATTTAAGTTATTGGAATTAATGTTGAAAAGTCATCCTGCTGATAAAAATAAAGAGCAAGTTCAGAAACTGGAACAGGAATATCAAAGATTTATTATTTGGAAAGAACGAAGGGCTTATTTTCAAAAGTTACTTTCGGAATATTTGATTTTCAATCCTGATATTTCTGCATTGCGTGGTCTTTCGAATGAGAGTAAAAAGACACCTTTAGGCATTAATGGAGAGGGGTTGGACGTACTGATTGCGTCTTTTTCTGATGATCAGAAAAAGGAATTACTTTCGGATTGTTATATCGATTGGTTAGATAACATATTGATTGATAATAAAGAAGAATATAAAAGGTTAGGGTATAAACTTGGCCGCAGCATATCTAACCTGTTTTTTGTTGATAAATATATGCAAAAAAAGAACAATGTATTTTCAGCGGAGAATGCCAATGAAGGTGCTTTATTTATACTTTTTTATCTTGCTTTATTTATCAGCGATAAAACCCCGTCTTTTTTTGCTATAGATAATATTGAATCGGGGTTGAATCCTCGTTTGTGCCGTTATTTGATGAAGGCTTTAGCGGAATTATCCAGGAAAAATAATAAGCAGGCTTTAATTACTACTCATAATCCGGCCATATTGGACGGATTGAATCTTCATGATGATGAACAGCGTTTGTTTGTGGTATCGCGTAATGATGAAGGGCAAACAAAGGTGGAACGTGTTAAGCTAAAACCGGAAGGACAAGAAAATATTAAATTGTCTGATTTATGGATCAGCGGACAGTTAGGTGGAATCCCTGAAATGTTTTAATGATGAAAATCGGAATTATTGCGGAAGGACATTCTGATATTCGTGTAATAGAACGGATATTGAAAGGATGTGCGGGAATAGATAGTTCTGATGTATTACCTCTGCGTCCAGAGGATCAATTTGATGAAACTTCGTTGGCTGAAATGGATGAGAAACAGTTCAGTTCATGGACGTGTGTTCGGGAAGAATGCCAGACGCAGGGGAGAATTGATAAGTTTATTAATAGTCCTATTGAAGGTGAACGTTTTGTTATCGTTCAGTTAGATACTGCAGAAAGAGGAGAATATGATGTTCCTGAACCAAACCGGAGCCATATAAAAGATTGGAAAGAATATAGTCGGCAGGTAAGGGGAAATATTATTGGTAAAATTCTAGAATGGACAGAAAATAAATTCGGACATAGATTGTTATGTGCAATATGTGTTGAAGAATTAGATGCTTGGCTTATCCCTTTGTATGATTCAAATATTCCTGAAACAGCTCAAAAAGCTGACCCTAAAAAGTATTTATGGGAACAATGTATTTCTAATTTAAAACCTAAAGAAAAAAATATAATTATTTCTTTCCGAAGACTTTCCGATCGTTATAGTAAATTGGCTGAAAGTTTTAGAAAATCAAAAGTTTTAAAACAATGTATGAAACACAATGAAAGCTTAAAGCTCTTTTGTGAATCATTAGAGTGTTTGAAAAATTAATTTTTTCTGGTTTTAAGTCAAGTTTCTTTATTTCGTTTATAATTGCTATAGTTTAATTTTAGGGATTTTCCGCCGCTTTCCGCTTTTTCTGGAACTTGTCCACTACAAAGGCGGTGAAAATCGGGAAGAAAATCATGCCGGAGGCGGCGAGGATGACGGCCAGGGATTGGCCGAGTTTGGTGACGCCGAAGATGTTGGAACCGACGGTGGTGACGTTCATAAGCGACCAGTTGAAGGCATCCCAGTAATCTTTGACCATAGGATTGGGGCCGTGTTCCATAAAAAAGAATATTATGCTGGAAAAATAAATGATAATGAAGAGAATCGTCAGATAAGTAACGAACAGATTGGTGACTTTGCTGAGGGTCATCCAGCTTACGATCAATGAAACTCCGTAAATTCCCCGGGCCAGCGGAATAAGGCGCAGGGCTACCCATGCTCCGTGGGAGAGGTCGGGCACAAAGGCATAAACAATGTTGAGATAAGGAATAGAAACCAAAAAGAAAAATAGATTGCGCCACATAAAACGCCAACCTTGTCCGCTGTAAAACCAGCGTACAAAAAAGTCAAGCAGGAAGATAAAACAGACAATTAAATGAGTATTCAGAATAAAAGATTCACTTAAAACGGGTCTTAACGACAACAGTTCTATGGATACGATGACAATGATAAACAAACTTCCCAGTAAAACCAGAATGTTCAGAAACTTTTCAAATATTCTATTTTCTTGTTTCATATGCTGGAGGATAAGGAGAGGGGATGTCCGGAAAATCCGTTTTCCGGATATCCGCTTCTCTTATTAGAGGAAGCGTCCTGAATATTACTTTATACCTTTCATTATCAGAATAAGAGAAAGCAATAAACAGGACCTGTTCCTGATTTTTACATTTCTATTTCTATATTGTTGTTCCGGAATATGTTCAAGCCCAATTTCTGAGTGATATATTTGATTACAGCCTGGGCTTTTACGGAATTACCTGCATCGTCCAGAGGGGGTGCAAATGCTGCGATACCGAATGCTCCGGGCATAATTCCGAGGACTCCTCCTCCCACTCCGCTTTTAGCGGGGATTCCACTGGTATACAGCCAGTCGCCAGTATGTTCGTAGAATCCGACAGTTGCTACTAAGGACGTAATTTTAGGAGCCAGTTCCGGTTCAAAAACCTGTTCTTGAGTCACCGGATTCAGAC
>JAEXFF010000389.1 GCA_023400335.1 Bacteroidota bacterium | reverse complement strand
CCTTGAATGCGATTGTCGGATTTTCCAATGTTTTGGTCGCGGATGATTTTTCAGAAGATGAAAGGCAAAAATTTGTCAATATTATTCAGACAAATTCAGATTTACTCTTACGTTTAATCAATGATATTCTGGATATTTCTCGTTTGGAAACGGGGAAATTAAAACTGACTTATGAGAAACACAATATCATTGATTTGTGTAGAGGAGTACTTTCAACGACAGCTTGTTCGCGTAAGGAAGGAGTGGTTTATGTCTTTACTCCTGAGGTTGAGAATTGTGAAATTGAGACCGACGTACAGCGCTTGCAACAAATCCTGATCAACTTATTGTCCAATGCAAATAAGTTTACTGAAAAAGGTGAAATCCGGTTGGAAGTAAAAATTGACGAGCCTGGAAACAAGGTAACTTTTTCGGTCTCTGATACAGGTTGCGGAATACCGCAGGAAAAACAACAAGTTATTTTCGACCGTTTTGCAAAATTGAATGAATATGCTCAGGGAACCGGATTGGGATTAGCTATTTGCAAGATTACGATCAATATGCTGGGAGGAGAGATTTGGGTGGATAAAAATTATACGGAGGGAGCTCGTTTTGTATTTACGCATCCGATACATCATCTTTAATGTCTTCCGGGCTGTCCGTTTGATTTTCTTCTTTTAATAAATTAAGGCAATGTCTGACGGTATCGTAATCAAAACCGCGGGCAAGACCGAACCGGATAAGGTGGGCCATAGCAGAGACTTCTTTTTCAGCTTTAAGTTTGTGTTGTTTTTGCCGGAATAACTGCAGGCAGGTTTGCTCGTAATTTTCTTTATCCAGTTCTTTTAAGGCCAGGGAAATAAAGTCCGGTGAAATCCCTTTTTGTTTGAGCATAAGGGAAATTTTTTGTTTTCCCCATTTATTAAAACGGAATTTATCCCGTGCATAAAATTGGGCATAACGCTTTTCGTTTATAAAATTATTCTTTTGCAAATACCCGAGTATAAAACAAATCTCCTTTTCCGGAATGTCCCATTTTTCCAGTTTTTGCCGGATTTCCTGACAGCAGTATTCTTTTTTACTGCATAGGGCTGTTACTGTTTTAAGTGCTTTTGAGGTATCCATTGTTCAGTTGTTTTCCCGAATGTTTATATGATAATGGAGAATTTTGTTCTTTTGTCTGTTTTCCCTCCTGTTGTATACTGTATTTACCCTTGTGAAAGTTTGCATTTGACGAACCGGTCTTTTCCGAAAATATCCTGTTTCAGTTCGATCTGTTGAAAATTCAAATGGCAAAGCATCTCTTGGATTTCTTTTCCGAAAGCTTCGTTAATTTCAAAAAAGAGGGAGCCTCCCGGAAGCAGTATACGGGGGGCCAGTATGGCAATTTGTTGGTAAAAGAGTAAAGGAGATTCGTCCGGCACAAAAAGAGCCTGATGGGGCTCAAAGTCCAGCACCTGTTTTTGCATCATTTTTTTTTCGCATTGACGGACATAAGGAGGATTGCTGACAATTAAATCGTATTTTTCCTCCTTTTCTGGCTTATAATCCAGAATATTTTTTTGTCTGAAGGCTACCGGAGCCGAATGGGTTAAAGCATTGTCACGGGCGGTTTTTAGTGCTTCCTCTGATATGTCTATCCCCAGCACCTGTGCTGAAGGAAAAAGGCGGGATAAGGCAATGGCTATACAGCCGCTTCCCGTTCCTATATCCAGAATCCACCTGGGAGAAGAAACCGATTCCCCAATCCAATATACGAGTTCTTCTGTTTCCGGACGCGGGATGAGCACTGCCGGATTGAGTTTGATTTTTAAACCGGCAAATTCTGTTTCTCCGATAATGTATTGAATGGGTTCGTTTTTTTTCAAACGTGCTATTATATGATAAAATTTATTTACGAAGCTTTCAGGTAAACTTTCGTATTTTTTGAGATGGATATTTATATTTGTATAATTTAAAACATCCATAAAAATGAGTCGGCAGATACTGCGGATTTCATTCTCGCTATATGTATCTTTCAACTCCGATAATGCGTATTGTGTTAGAGAAAACAGGGTATTGTTCATAAGGCAAAAATAAGAAAATGTGCTGATATAACCATATCCATCAGGGAGAAGGGTAAAAAATTGGTATATTATTTGTTTAGGAAAATAATTTTAAACACTCTCTGAGACAGAAAAATTTTATAGTGATCAGGTGATCCAGGATTATGAATTGGTCTGCTATTATAGTCTATATCGGAATTATATTGTATTTTCTTACAATATTGACTATTGCATTCAATATTGTGATGGAAAACCGTAATCCTGTGCGTACACTGGCATGGGTAGTGGTGGTTTTGATGGTTCCCTTTGTCGGAATGATTTTCTATATTTATTTTGGGGTGAATTACCGTAAAAGTAAGATGTTTTCTATGAAAGGGCTGGGGGATATGAAATGGTTGCAATATATGAGTGAGGATCAGAAACAGCGCCTGAAAAAGGCGGAGTTCCTGAAGAAGGAAGATATGGTAGAAGTGCGGAAACTCATGACGTTGTTATTAAACAATAGCAAGGCTTTACTTACCCGTTATAATAAGGTGGATGTTCTGAATAATGG
>JAEXFF010000340.1 GCA_023400335.1 Bacteroidota bacterium | reverse complement strand
GATGAACTGCGCAATCAGCAACGACCAGTAAACCGTTTTCTCCGAATTCAGGTTTGTTGGTCAATAACATAAAAGCTCCCGAAACCACAGAGATACCCGGTTCTGTCTTTACAATCTGGAAAGCCGGACGTAAAACATCCCCTGTTGCATTGATTGCCCCGGCTACCTCACCGTCAGCATCTCCGCTTTTTATCATAAGAGTAGCGAGATAGAGCGGGTCAGTTACCAATTTTAAAGCTTGTTCTTTTGTCATCCCCTTACTCTTGCGCAATTCTACTAGCAAGTCCGCATAAGTTTCTTTTTTAGCATGGGAAGCCGGATCAATGATAGTGGCTTTCGTGATATTTTTTAAACCCAGTTTTTCTGCCTGTTTCCGGATTTCTTCCGGTTTACCCAACAGAATGAGCTGAGCGATTCCTTCGGATAAAATAACTTCAGCAGCTTTCAGGGTACGTTCTTCAGTTCCTTCCGGAAGTACGATTCTTTTGCTGTACTTTTTAGCGTTTGATTTGATTTGATCTAAGAGTTCCATATCGTGTGCATTTAATATTAATTTCAAAAGAAAAGTTGTCCCTCTTCCCGGAACAACCCCACGTTCTAAACGGATTTATTTTTAGTATTTACAAAAGACTGAAGAACGGATTACCATCTTACTCCTTCATTTCTGCTTTTCTCTAAAGCGAAACAAATTTATATAAAAAAATTAAATTAACAGAAGTTTATTTCTGAATTTCTAAAAGTTCTGTCATTCCGGACAATTTGACACGAATCGTATTTCAGTTTTCCAATTTAAAACGCAGGCGCAGGACGCCGTTTTCATAATTTGTACTTATGATTTTAAAATTTCCGATTTCTGACGTATTACCGACATGTTGCCCGATACAGGCACATACATCGTAATCACCTATTTTTACAATGCGCAGCGTTTCACTGGCTTCCTGCGGTAATTTACTCAAATCTACGCATTCCGGAACCCGGGCACGGCTTACAAATTCAATATGTACCGGTAAATGCATCCGGATCACTTCATTTACCTGCTCTTCAATCAGCTGAATTTGCCCGGGAGTGGGAGCTGTATCTAAAAGATAATCGCATTTTGATTTTTTCCGTTCAATATGTGCATTGCGGGAACGGGGACAGCCGAATAAGCGTATCATCGTCTGATTGAGAATATGTTCGGCCGTATGCATGGGCGGATACTCCTGTTTATTATGGGTATTTAAAATATTTTCTTCCATAGTATGCTGATAAATTTTTATTTTTAATGGTAAAACATTCTTTAATTTGTTTTTCCAGTTCCGGTAAAGCAAAGTATCGCCAGTGTCCGGTTTGAAATAACCGAACCTTTTTTCTGTTGTTATCAGATGATTTGCCTCCAGCTGACAGGAATAAGAACAGAATAAACAGATAAAAATGATTTTAATCCATTTGTGTTTATTGATCTTATTCGGATCACTTATTCGTTCAGTTCTTGTCCGGAATATATCTTTATTTTGTGTAAAAATAATCTATATTTTAACAGTATACAAATTTCAGTTTACTCAAATCTTTAAAGAATTCCTCTTTTAATTGTTTTGAGCCATTTTCCTTTAGCAAAAGAATAAGGCAAACGGGAATCATTCTTTTTCCGGACAGACGGATTTTACAGGCTATGCAAATATCGGTACGAACTATTCGGAAGAGTTAAATAGTGAAAGCTGGTACCGATACGTTTTTTCCTTCCGGATGCAGAGATGATTCCATTAATTCGGCTTGTTAAATTGGGGGAATATTGTTTTTTAATTACCTTTGGCTTCCGAAAGAAGAATAAACACCGGTAAACAGGTTTAAAGTCTAATTGATTTTGTTTAAATAAAACTGTTATTTATGAAACTATTAGAAGGAAAAACTGCTCTTATTACGGGTGCCTCCAGGGGGATCGGTAAAGCAGTAGCATTGGCATTTGCTAAACAAGGTGCTAATGTTGCATTCACAGATTTACGATACGACGAAGGAGCACAGGCTACAGAAAAGGAAATTGCTGATTGTGGTGTGAAAGCGAAAATGTATGCTTCCAATGCTGCGGATTTTGCTGCAACTGCTGCAACTGTCGAAGAAGTTGTCAAAGAATTCGGAAGAATTGATATTTTAGTGAATAATGCCGGTATTACCAAGGACACTTTGTTGATGAGAATGACTGAAGAACAGTGGGATGCCGTCATTAATGTAAATTTGAAATCCGTATTCAATTTTACTAAAACTGTTTCTGCAGTAATGCTGAAGCAAAAATACGGTTCCATTATCAGTATGAGTTCCGTAGTCGGGGTAAGCGGAAATGCCGGCCAGGCTAATTATGCCGCTTCCAAAGCTGGTATTATCGGTTTTACAAAAAGCGTAGCTAAAGAATTGGGTTCCCGGAATATCCGTGCAAATGCTGTGGCTCCAGGCTTTATTATTACTGATATGACGGCTCAACTGCCTGAAGAGGTAAGAAAAGAATGGGCTGCCAAAATTCCGTTGAGAAGAGGAGGTACACCGGAGGACATTGCAGACGTATGTTTGTTCCTGGCTTCTGATTTGTCCAGGTATGTCACCGGACAGGTGATACATGTATGCGGAGGAATGAATATGTAATTTGTTTCCGACGGAACTATCTCAAAAGTGGATTGTGAATTGTTTTTAAATAAAAACAGCTTCTGCTTTTGAGATTTTTTTTATTTGAAAAAGGAATAAATTCAACGGACTGAGAATACCCCTGCCACCGGGAGAGTGCTATGTAATTTTTCATACGGGACGAATAAGGCGAACAAAAATTAGTGATAAATGATGCGGTGTTACTATGGTGTTGAAAACCGAACGGCTGGAGATAACGCTTTTAACTCCAAGCCAGTTAAAACTATGGATTGAGGATATACCTGCACTTAACAAAGAATTGAACTGCACTTATAAGGCAGAGCCTATGGAAGGCTTTTTCCTTGAAATAGTAAAAAAGCAGCTCAGAAAAGCACAAACGGATCCCACAAATTACTTGTTCTATAGCTTTTTTTTCCTGATTCGCAAAACGGATAGAGTCGTTGTCGGTTCAGCTGATTTTAAAAATCTGCCAAACAAAAACGGGGAAGTTGAGATCGGTTATGGTTTGGGTAAAACGTTTGAACATAAGGGTTACATGACAGAAGCTGTAAAAGCCATATGTGAATTTGCCGTAATGCAGAGCAACGTTTTCAATGTCATTGCAGAAACCGAAGCAGAAGGTTTTGCCTCTCAAAGAATTTTGGAGCGTTGCGGCTTTAAAAAGTATAAGCAGGCCGAAACGATCTGGTGGAGGTTATGAGAATCCTGCTGTTTGCTTTTTCTGCCGGCCCGGAATCGGAGAAGAGAGCTTGTTTTATTTCTTTCGTTTTATTCTCATTTTGCTTTCCGCATAAACTTTTAACTATAACCTTTTTATACTGAATCGCTCTATCTTTCAGTTTTTATCCCTATATTTGTTTCGTATTGTCTTTTAAACAGGGGGAAGAAGGAGAAAAGGGATTTTTATATACTATTGAAATTC
>JAEXFF010000329.1 GCA_023400335.1 Bacteroidota bacterium | reverse complement strand
GTCGATAACACCGTTTTGGGCATTACTCAATTCAATACCGTCATAGAATACTCCAACATGGTGACTACCCATGCTACGGATGTTTATAGTTTTTAATCCACCAATACCTCCGTAATCTTTAACTTGAACTCCTGAAAAATAACGAATTGCATCAGCTACTGAATGGACACTGAGTTTTCTCAGCTCATTACCGGCAAGAATTTGGACAGGAATAATTTCTTTTTTTATCCGGTTGCCATATACAATAACTTCTTCTAAATTTAGGACCCTTTCTAAAGGGATTGTGTCCTGTTTCTGGCCTATAGCGGGATAGACTAATCCTGTGAGCAGGAGTAGTGGTAAAATAAATTTCTCTAAAAGTTTTAACATAAATTATGATCCGATTAAAAAATTGATAATCGGATTTACAGCAAACGATGCAATAACTTTCAGTAACAAAAAACGGAAAGAGGATGCTTTCTTTGTTGATTGTAAGTCCATAACCCGCAGACTGTAAATCCAAACGTAAGGCAGGTCTTCTGACTTATTCCGAACTAAACACCTTCCCGGTTTTTAAGCCAGTGGCAAAAGATTGTCCAATTTTGAGATCCTCTCCTTGGGGGAGTAAGATGGAATTTACAGCAGCGGGAACTGTCCGGGATTTTCACCCGGTTCCCTTTTAATTCCGTATCGCGACCTTTTTGAAAGGTGCAATGTGGAAACCATTACTGTAGCAAAGGTAATGGAATTTTGTTAATTTGATCTAATATTAGGATAAATAAATAATAAATTTCTATTATATTTAAATTAACAGTAACTTTATCGGGTCGGTCTCTAACTAAAGCATAAAAGATAAATGTCTGACAAATTAAAGCTGATTTTATTCATCGGGAAGAGTAAGACTTAACTTTGAAATACACCTTAAAAGTTTTTTGTTCTATTTTCTGAAAATTCGGTTACATTTGTAGGTGGATGACGTTTTAAATCAATGTAAATCGGCTTTTCGTTTTCTTATTTGAATTGCTATTAAGGAGCTTCCTCTATTTGACCCTAAGTTTCAATTTTATTTTCTATCTTTGGAATAAAAAATCTTTTCTTTTAATTTTGAGAGAAAGATAAAGATCAGTTATTGGGCCATATATTTTGAAACCGCCTATACATTTGTATACATACGCGCAATGATGGGTACGGGAAAGTATACAAGGGTAATCTCAGAAAGTTATTAATAATACTTTAAAATCAGTTTTATGGAAAATTTTGTTTTTCAAAATCCGACAAAATTAATTTTCGGAAAGGGAATGATCGCGCATTTGAGTAAAGAGATACCACAGGGAAAGCGTATAATGGTAACCTTTGGAGGAGGGAGTGTAAAAAAGAACGGAGTTTATGAGCAAGTGAAGGATGCTTTAAAATCGTTCGAGGTTGTGGAGTTTTGGGGAATAGAAGCAAATCCGACGGTGGAGACATTGCGGAAAGCGATTCAATTGGGAAAAGAAAATAAAGTGGATTTTCTGCTTGCAGTAGGAGGCGGTTCGGTATTGGATGGGACAAAGTTGATTGCAGCGGGATTGTTGTATGAAGGAGACGCCTGGGAATTGGTTTTGAAAGGCAGATCTGCGTCGGCTGTTCCAATGGGTACAGTGCTTACTCTTCCGGCTACCGGTTCTGAAATGAACAGTGGTGCCGTTATATCCAGGAAAGAGACAGCTGAAAAATATCCGTTCTATTCCAGATATCCGGTTTTTTCTATTTTGGATCCTACCGTTACCTTTACCTTACCTGTACATCAGGTGGCCTGCGGTATAGCCGATACTTTTGTACATGTTATGGAGCAGTACATGACCACTCCTGACCAATCGCGTTTAATGGACCGTTGGGCAGAGGGGATTTTGCATACGCTTATAGAAATTGCACCTAATATTATCCGTAAACAGGATAATTATGAATTGATGGCAGAATTTATGCTTTGTGCGACCATGGGATTGAATGGCTTTATTGCTATGGGGGTACGTCAGGATTGGGCGACCCATATGATCGGTCATGAATTGACAGCTTTACATGGTTTGACTCATGGGGCTACTTTGGCAATCGTCCTGCCGGGACTTTTGCGTACTCTTTTTGAGAAGAAAAAGGCGAAATTAGTACAGTACGGGGAACGAATTTGGGGAATAAATGAAGGATCGGAGGCCGAGCGTGCGGCATTGGCGATTGAAAAAACAGAGTCTTTTTTCCGGAGCTTAGGATTGTCAACGCGTTTAAACGAAGCTCAGATTGGAGAGAATACGATTTTAGAAATAGAGAGGCGTTTTAATGAAAGAGAAGCTGCTTATGGAGAAGATCAGGACGTAACAGGTAGTGTGGCACGGAAAATACTGGAAAATTGTAAGTAAGTAAATTTTGAAAAATTATTTTATGGATAACCGGCCGGAAATCTTTTCCGGTCGGTTTATTTATTGTAATTATTCAGCAAAATGTTTTTTTATGTATTAAAATGAAAGAAATAAGAGGGGTTGAGGAATTTTGGGAATAGGATTAAAAAAACAAGGCGAAACGCTGATTTTCCGGCTTCTTTTTATAATTTAGCACTTTATTAAAAATAAAAGAAATGTACACCATTGAACAGTTAAGGGATATTATCAAAGCTGAATTTGAAAAAAAGGAATATGTAGAAGTTCCTTATTCTTTATTTGAACCCATTCAATATATTTTGGAAGATGGAGGAAAACGGCTCCGGCCGGTACTGACTTTGATGGCTTATAATTTATACCGGGATGATATAGAGAAGGCTTTAAAGTCAGCTATTGGAATCGAGATATTTCACAATTATACTTTATTGCATGATGATGTGATGGATGATGCGGCATTGAGAAGGGGACGACAGACTGTGCATAAGAAATGGAACAGTAATGTAGCTATTTTAAGTGGGGATGCTGCGGCTATTACTGCTTATAAATACATTGAAAATTGTGAAGACCGGTACCTTCGTCAGGTAATAGATGGTTTTAATCAGGTCGCTATGGATGTTTGTAAGGGACAGCAATACGATATGGAATTTGAGACGCGCAATGATGTAACGGAAGAAGAATATATACATATGATTTATTTAAAGACTTCTGTTCTGATTGCCGGTAGTTTGCGTCACGGGGCATTAATTGCCGGAGCGCCTGAACACGAATATAATGCTTTATATGACTTTGGAGGATACCTGGGACTGGCATTTCAATTGCAGGATGATTATCTCGATGTCTACGGAGATGTGGCGGAGTTTGGAAAAAATATAGGGGGAGATATTACTGAAAATAAAAAGACTTATTTATTGATCAAGGCTTTGGAGTTGGCGGATGCAGGGACGAAGGCTGAGCTGCAGGCTTGGATTGATAAAAAAGAGTTTAATGTTTTAGAGAAAATAAAGGCCGTAACGGAAATTTACAATCGTTTGGGCATACCGGAGCTTGTTTTGGAGACAATCGGAAATTACCTGGACAAAAGCCGGATGGCTATCCAGAAAGTAGCTGTTGCTGAAGAACGTAAAAATGGATTTTACGAGATGATCAACTTTCTTGGAAACCGGAAAAAATGATGAAGGCTTATGGAAGAGCAGACAAAGCAAAGGTTATTAGATGAAAGGTATTTAAGGATGGCCAGGATATGGGCGGAGAATTCCTACTGTAAACGCCGGCAAGTGGGAGCACTGATTGTAAAGGATAAGTCTATCATTTCAGACGGTTACAACGGTACCCCTTCGGGATTTGAAAATATTTGTGAAGACGAGGAAAATCGCACCAAACCTTACGTTTTACATGCTGAAGCGAATGCGATCACAAAGGTGGCCAAATCCAGCAACAGCAGCGAAGGTGCAACCTTATACG